>PASX01000047.1 GCA_002713455.1 Fidelibacterota bacterium | reverse complement strand
TAGGTGATGGTCTTGGATTTCCATCTGGGCCATCTCTATTAGTAAGTTTATCCATGGATCCATCTTTAATACTTATCTGGAAAATATCACTTTGACGATAACCTTGAGCTTCCCATTCATCATTCAAATTAGTTGATACATAAATATGTTTACTATCACTAGACCATACAGTTTGTCCACCTCTATAAGAAGCAAAATTGAATCGACCAGAAGTTAATTGACGAGCTGTTCCTCCTTCTGATGGAACGATGAACAAATGTTTATATCCCTTTAAATACCCAACNCCATCAAATCTATATACCAACCGATCAATTACTTTAGCTGGAGNTGCCCACTCAGCTCCTTTAGGAGGAGTAGGGAGATCAACTTTAAAATCTGCACCTCTTGTAACGGTTCCAAAAAATGCAATATGATTGCCATCTGGAGACCAACTTACACCATGAGGACCAGTTTGAACATTTGTCAATATAGTAGTTTCACCTGTATCCATCCATCGCTTGTGAATCTGGCTAGAACCGGAAGAACTAGATACATAGATTATCTGTTTACCATTTGGAGACCAACGAGGTTGACTATTACCATTCTGNCCACTGGTAAGTGGACGATTATCGCTACCATTAAAATTAATAATCCANATATTCGAGTAACGCTTATCTTTCATAACATCGCTACCAGAACGAACATAAAGTATCTGTGANCCATCAGGAGAAATTTGAGGATCAGATACACCTTCCATCTCAAAAATATCCATTGGTTGTAGAATATTNTTATTTTCAGCATTAATTATATTGATAAAAAATAATATGCNTATAAAAATAGATATTTTTCCATTAGTTGACGTAAAATTATTTTTCATAAAACCTCCTAATATTTTTTTAACTTAGTGCTTGATCAAGGTCATCGATCAAGTCAGATGCAGATTCAATTCCTACAGCTAAACGAATCAATGATTTATCAATACCTGAGTCAATTAGTTCTTCATCACTAAGTAGTGAATGAGATGTTTGAACTGGNCNNGTAACCAATGANTCAACNCCACCCATACTTGCNGTNCACATAGGAATTTNTAATTNNTTCATTACCTNATCAGCCTNNTCNACTCCACCNTNNACAACAAAACTCAGCATTCCTCCAAATCCGCATAACAAATTTTTTGCTCTTTCATGGCTAGGATTTGATTCTAGCCCAGGATAATTGACATGTGCTACCATAGGATGATCATTTAAAAAGGTGGCAATCTTCATTGCATTACTACACTGCCTTTTTATCCTCAATGATAAAGTTTTCATCCCTCGATGTAATAAAAAACATGCATTTGGATCCAAGCATCCCCCAAGATGATTTAACTTTGAATTAATATCTGTCATATGGGGTTCATTACCAATTATTGCCCCAGCAACTATATCAGTGTGTCCATTTAAAAATTTAGTTGCAGAATGAAGAGAGATATCAAATCCTAACTGAATTGGACAAAATAATGCTGGACTAGCAAATGTATTATCTATCATAGAAATTAAATTATGTTCCTTTGCAAAGCTGACAACTTTATCTAAAGGGGCCACCTCAATTAGTGGATTTGTTATTGTTTCCACATATATAACTTTAGTATTTGATTTCAATTTACCTTTCCAGTCAGATGGATCCATGGCATCTATAAAGTCAAACTCAATACCATATTTTGGCAGGTCATGTTTTATATAATCGGCTGTTCCGCCATATAATGTTTTATGTGCTAATAGATGATCACCTGATTTTAGAAACGTTAAAAGTGAGGTTGTGATTGCGCTCATTCCTGATGACGTGACAAGTGCACGGTCTCCTCCTTCAAGAATTGCGAGCTTCTCATGCAGTACAATATGATTAGGTGTATTATTTAATCTAATATATTTTAGATCATCGTAACTCTTTTGACCTGAATACTCAAAAGTTGAACTTTGAAAAATTGGCACATTTGCAGCACCTTCAATTCGAGGATCTGGCTCACCCGAATGAATAATTTTTGTATCAAATGAAATATCTTTTTTTTTCATAATGTTAATCTTTTCCTTCTTTTTTAACATATCTATCTAACCAATTCGCTGTTTCCCATAAAACATGCATGACTGATTCTCTAGCTCTATAACCATGGCTCTCATGTGGAAGCATAACTAATTTTGCAGTGGCGCCATGTCCTTTTAGTGCATGATAATAACGTTTACTTTGAACAGGGAAAGTCCCCGAATTATTATCTGCCTCACCATGAATTAGTAGAATAGGCTCATTTACTTTATGGGCATGCATAAATGGAGACATCCCAAAATAAATTTCTGGAGCTTGCCAAAATGTTCTTTGCTCAGATTGAAAACCAAAAGGAGTCAAGCTTCGATTATATGCGCCGCTCCTCGCAATTCCAGCCTGAAAAATATCGGAATGACTTAATAAATTTGCTGTCATAAATGCACCATATGAATGACCTCCAATTGCAATCTGATCCCGAGTNGTAATATTTTTTTCAACCATAATATCTGCTGCAGCTTGTGCGCTTGCTACTAACTGTTTAACAAAGTTATCATTTGGCTCTTGATTATCTTCTCCAATAATCGGCATTGTTGCACCCATTAAAACAGCATATCCATACGAAAGCATCAACATTGCTGAAGATGATGATGAAGCTGGATTTATTGTTGAAAAACGATATGGAGAACCAACTACCTGTGATGCAGCCTTTGAGGTTTTAAATTCTCTAGGATAAGCCCATACAAGTAATGGTAACGGTCCATCGCTTGGCTTTCTTCCCGGCGGCAGATAAAGTGTTGCTGATAAATCAATGCCATCATCTCTTTTATAAGTTATCATTTCCTTATAGAGACCTTTCATTTGTGGATATGGATGGGCAAAAGATGTGATTGACTTTAAAGAGTTATCATTCATTCCACGAATATAATAGTTTGTTGGTTCATCTTTTGATTCACGCCTAGTAATAATTGATCGATCTTTTTTATCCATAAATGTAACAGCACTTTCATAATAAGGTGCAGCACATCTCCATAATCGTTTTGATGTTTTTGTTTCTAAATCAAATTCATCAACAAATGGCATATCGCCTTCTTGTGATGCTCCATTACCAGACATAAATATTTTTCTACCACCTTCATCTAATAATATCAATACAGATCTACCAAAATTATTTCTTTCTCTCATTGGAAATCCTGGGTCGTTGTATCGATCTTCATACGACCGATCGATTATTTTTCTATTTTCTCCTTTTGATGGATTAACATGCCATGTTGTTGTTCGACGCTCTGTCCATTTTCTTGCCGAAACTAAAGCTGTTTTTGCATCTCCCCAGTAAACACTTGAATATCTTAACTCGAGTTTTATTAACTCTTTAGGACTTCCATTAAATGGCTCATTTAAAGTAAAAACCTTATCCCTAAATGGAACTTTTTTTCGAGGGTTACCATCATCAAGTGCCTCAACAAAATATATTGTTGAACCTTCATCCGAGCGCCATCCAAAAGATCTTGGGCCAGTAATTACCCCATCTCTTCCGATAGGGACACTTTCCGCAAGAGGAACATCACGAAGTGTATGAACAAGTTTACCATTTTTATTAAAAATTTCTACAAGAAATGGAAATCGGTTTACAGTTACTAAATACGAGAACGGCCGATGAATGGTTTCCATTAAAATATATTGACCATCTGGCGATGGTTCAGCTCTTCGGATAATGCCTGATTTTCCAATTTTTTTTGTTTTACCCTTCATGTTTACCCTAACGAGCTGAGAACTCATATAGTACTCAAAAAGCTTTTCATCATATGAATTAGTTAGTAAATCTTGATATGTACGAGCTGGCGCAACTTTACCTAAGTTTTCTTGAATTACAGGTGCATCAGGTACTCTTGAAGCTTGAGGAGGATTTCCTCTATTATCTATAACTGTTTTTACTATTAATTCTTCGCTATTTGATATCCAATAGAATGGGGCTCCCCAAATGGCATTCAAAGGGGATTTTAATAATAATTTACCTTTACCATTTTTTATATTAACTACATATAGGTTTATCTGAGTTCCCTTTGTTACAGATAAGGCTATCTGCTTTCCATTCGGAGACCAGGTTATATTTGAAATTCTACCATCTCTAGGTAAACCTTTAACTTTCCTTTTTTTACCGGTCTCGATATTTTGAATCACTAAACCTGTATAGTAACTACTTCGACTCCTTCCATTCGTAGCTGGATTAATACGTAAACCTGCAAGTCTAAGCTCCGGCTGAGATAATTCCTCTATTGAAGTCAGAGAGGATCTCTCCATTATTAATATTTGTTTTTTGTCCGGTGATATGCTTACTCCGGGTGTTGCTGGTGCATCAACAATATCTGCAATCGCTTTCGGTGGCATTTTATAATCGTTATTTCCAATGGCGAATACATTAATAAATAAAAAAATAATTGCTGATAATTTTATTTTATTTTTCATAATTACCTCCTTAGTAACTTTATCTTATAAAATCCCTCCTCAAGGATTATATATATTATTTCAATTTGTTGTAAGAAAATAACTTTATTTATTATCCTTAAACAATGGTCGACTTATAAATAAATATTGAACCTTGTTTTATAGAATAAATCACCCTTATCATTAGTCCTTCAAATTTATGTGATATCCATTTAGTTAGGAGTTTTTTATGACAATTTTACATTCATCGATTAAAGAAAATGATTTCCAATTTTATGGACTTGTAGTCTTAAGAGTATTAATTGGTTGGCATTTTTTGTATGAAGGGATATCTAAATTGATTAATCCATACTGGTCATCTGCAGCATATCTTTTAGACTCTAAATGGATCTTTTCAGGATTAGCAAAAACAATTGTCTCAAATCCAACATTACTTACCATTTCAGATAATGTTAATATGTGGGGACTAACTCTGGTTGGCGCTTCACTATTACTTGGACTTTTCACAAAATATGGTTCACTAACTGGAATGGTGTTTATTTGTTTATACTATTTATTCGCACCACCATTATTAGGCTTAGAATATAGTCGACCTGGTGAGGGCAGTTATTTAATTGTTAATAAAAATTTAATCGAAGCTTGTGCTCTTTGGGTATTATACTGTTTCCCAACAAGTCAAGTTATAGGACTAGATCGTTTCTTTAACGATTCGAAATAATTAAAGGAGAAATAATTATGAGTAAAAAAGCCAAATCTTCAAAAAATACAAATTTAGAACGCAGAGATTTAATTAAAGGACTTGCAACTGTACCTGTTGCTGGTGTCTTCTTAGTGAATTTATGGCGTAAAATGAAAAGAGACGCAACAAAAAAGGCAAATTTATTATCAGATTTAGTTCAAGAAAAGTCTGCTCCTAATGTTGTTCGATCAGTATCAAATAGTCGTCACTTAAATATTGGTATCATTGGATATGGTGGTAGAGGTGGGCATCTTGTTCGTGGAGCAGGTTTCGCAACTAAAGGTTGGACAGACACAGTTTACAAGAATGCTCAAAAAAATAAATTAGATAAACAGTTTGATACATTTATGTCTCAGGAAGATTTGAATTGTTCATTAGTAGGAGTTTGTGACCTTTTTGATAATAATGCTGAACTAGGTATTAATGCTTCTCAAAATGAAATACGTCCTGGTGGAATGCCAAAGAATACTGCAACTAGATATCGCACACATGAAGAACTATTAGCAAATGATAATATTGATGCTGTCATCATTGCTACCCCAGATCATTGGCATGCCCAAATTACCATTGATGCTGCAAAAGCAGGAAAACATGTTTATTGTGAAAAAGGAATGACCAGAACATTTGATGAAGCTATTAAAGTATATGACGCCGTAAAAGAAACTGGAATAACCTTTCAACTTGGCCATCAAAACAGGCAAGTGGAGGCCAATGAAAAAGCTAGACAAATTTATGAGCAAGGTCTTTTAGGACCAGTAAATCTTGTTGAGCTAACCACAAATCGCAACTCTCCATGGGGAGCTTGGTATTGGGGAATACATCCTGATGGCAACAATAAAACTATTGACTGGGAAAGATTTCAACAACCTTCTCCAAATAAACTTCCTTGGGGCAATGGCAAAGAAGCTTTAGAAAGATTCTTTAGATGGAGATGTTGGTTTGACTATGGAACTGGTCTTTCAGGAGACTTGCTTTCACATGATTTTGATACAATAAATCAAATTATGGATATTGGAATTCCAAAATATGTCACATCTTCCGGAGGAATCTACCATTATACGAAAGAGAATTATCCAGATATAATTGGCTATGATAGAGATGTTCCAGATGTTTGGAATGCTACCTTTGAATATCCTGAAAGAGATCTAACCCTTTTATACAGTGCAAGTTTATCAAGTAGTAATCCCAGAGGTAATCGAATCATGGGCCATGATGCTACTATGCAAATGGGTGGTCAAAGTGGTGGTGGATCAATTCATGGATTTGTAGTAACTGCTGACGAACTTTCAACTCAATATAAAGATCGACTTGATAGTGGTATAATAAATCCTAATTATCCAATTTATACTTATTCGCCAGGTTCAAAACAAATTGATGGCGTGACATCAGCAACCTCCCGTTATTTTGCTCAAAAAGGTTTACTTTACACATATCGTGAAGGTAAACGAGTAGACCCAACTCACTTACACGTAAAAGATTGGCTTGATTCAATCCGAGATGGTTCTCAACCAAGATGTAATATTGATGTTGGATTCCATGAAGCTGTTGCATGTGCAATGGCAACAGAATCATATTTAAAAGGACGTAGAATAGAATGGGATCCAGTTAATAGAAAATTGATCTAAGAGAATTACTAACATATGAATAAGAACACTCGTTTAGGAACCATGATGTTCCTCCAGTTTGCTATTTGGGGTGCCTGGCTACCATTAACTGCCCGGTATCTTTCTGCAACTGTTGCTGAAGGTGGACTGGGATTCTCCGGGTCAGAAATTGGAATGATATTAGGGTTGGCAGGCTCAATTGGTGCAATTGTATCCCCTTTTATTGCAGGACAATTTGCTGATCGATATTTCAGCACTGAACGAATATTATCCTTCTTAGTTATTACTGGTGGAATAGTAAAGTGGTACACGGCAACAAGAACAGATTATGAGTCATGGCTTTGGCTATCCATTCTTTACAGCGTATTATATATGCCAACGTTGGCTTTGTCAAATTCTGTTGCGTTTTCTCATATCGATGACAGTGAAAATACTTTTCCAAAAATTAGAGTTTGGGGTACTATCGGTTGGATTGCTGCAAGTTGGGCATTCCCAATGATTTGGCTTCAACAGGATTTATCATTTCAACTTATGCCACCATTTTTATCTGGAGAAGAAGTGCCAGGTGTAACTGCACGTTTGGCTGATGCTCTTAAATTTTCAGGAATTATCTCTTTAATATATGGTGCATTTTGTTTCCTATTGCCGAATACACCTCCGAAAGCAGATGCTGTGGAAAACCTTGCTTTTAAAAAAGCATTTAACCTTTTTAGCAATAAATCATTTTTAGTTTTAGTATTAGCCAGTTTAGGCGTAAGTATTATTCATCAAATTTACTTTCTGCAAACAGGCCCCTTCCTTTCATCTATTGGTATAAAAGATAGTTCTATTGGACCAGCAATGACGATAGGACAATTTGCAGAAATTGCAACAATGGCTTACTTGGGCTTCTTTTTGAAGCGCCTTGGTTTCAAAAAAGTTATTACAATTGGAATTTTTGCTTACTTTGCAAGATATATGATATTTGGAACATCCTTTCTACCCACCTGGGTTATGGTAATGAGTCAAGCTTTTCATGGATTTTGTTTTGCTTTCTTTTTTGCTGCAGGTTTTATCTACGTTGACAAATTGGCTGACGATGATGTTCGTCATTCAGCACAGACAGTTTTNGGAATNATTATTTTTGGTGGAGNTCCAGTNGTNGGTGGATGGNTNTCAGGCTATTTACANNATATNTATACNCTNNATGGAGTNTTNAATTATTCAANCTTTTGGTATACACTTGCTGGAATNGGACTNNTNGTAACTCTTCTNTTNTATTCNTCTTTNAATAGTACGCTNTCTAAGGAAACAGCTTCATGAAAAACAATCGAATTGGTATAGGTTTCATNGGCGGTGGATTTATTACACGCTTTCATATTCAATCTTTGATATCAGTTAGAAATGTTGATGTTTTTGGTGTGGTATCTAGGACAAGATCCTCAGCTGAAGAATCTGCAGCGATTGCTAATAAAATCGGTGTGGGTGTAGATGCTAAAGCATATGACTCAATTACTGAAATGATTGCTGATCCAAATATTGATGCCCTTTGGGTTTGTTCACCTAATTTTGCAAGGATAGAAACCTTTGAGGAGATTGCTGATGCTATTTCTACCGGCAAAGGTGAATTGATTGGAGTTGCTTGTGAAAAACCACTTGGAAGAAATGTTGAAGAAGCAAAAAGAGTTCTCGCGTTAACTAAAAGCGTTGGATTACTAGATGGATATTTAGAGAATCAAGTTTTTTCACCATCCATTACTAGAGGTAAAGAAATTGTTTGGGCAAGAGGAGCAGCTACAACTGGAAGACCATATTTAGCAAGAGCAGCTGAAGAACACAGTGGCCCGCATATGCCATGGTTTTGGGAAGGGGCATTACAAGGTGGTGGAGTGCTAAATGATATGATGTGTCACTCTGTTGAAGAAGCAAGATTCATGCTAACTGAGCCTGGTAAACCCAGGAATTCCATTAGACCAATCAGTATTAGTGCACACACAGATTGCTTAAAGTGGCAGCGACCAGAGTATGCTAAAATATTATCAGATAATAGTAATGGAGAAACCGATTATTTAAAAAGGCCATCAGAAGATTTTGCTAGATCATTGATAGAATATCTCGATGAAGATGATAATAAACTTATTGTGGAGACAACTACATCTTGGTGCTTTGTTGGGGAAGGATTACGTTTAAGCATGGAGCTTTTTGGTCCTGAATATTCTATGTTTGTAAATACACTAGATCCTGATCTAAAAGTATTCTTTAGTCGTAAAGTTTCAGGAAGTGAAGGAGAAGATTTAGTTGAAAAACAAAATGCAGAGTCTGGTGGTATGCCTGTTGTAAGTAATGAAGCAGAAGTATATGGTTATAGCGCAGAAAATCGACATATGGTTGAATCTTTTCTTAATGGGAAAAGACCGGATGAGAACTTTGATGATGGACTAGAGGTTACCCGCCTTCTTATGGCTGCCTATATGAGCGCAGAACAAGAAAAAACAATTAAACTTCCAAATGATAATATTGAAACATTTATTCCAGCCGTAGCTGAAGGCAAATGGAATCCTAAAGGTTAAACATGAAAAACTTAATAATCATCTTTTCTTCATTAACGATATTTAGCTGTGTAAATACAAATAAATGGGAAGTGCTATTTGATGGAGAAAGAGTGAATGGACTTCGGGGATATCGCCAATCAGGATTTCCATCAAATGATTGGGCTGTCGTTGATGGAACACTAAAAACAATTCCAGGGCATGGAGTTGATTTAATAAGTGAAAATATTTATAAAGACTTTGAATTGGAACTTGAATGGAAAGTTACAACAGGTGGTAATAGTGGTATTTTTTATTACGCGACTGAAGAAGGTGATTACATTTGGCAATCTGCTCCTGAAATGCAAGTGCTTGATAATGATGTACATACTGATGGAAAAAATACATTGACATCAGCAGGTGCGCTCTATGCTATGATCGCACCAAAAGAAGTAGTAGTTAATCCTGTAGGTGAGTTCAATAAGGTAAGGATCATATCAAAAAATAAAAAAATCGAACATTGGCTTAATGGAACAAAAATTTTAGAATATATTTATGGAAGTGAAGCGATGTGGGAGCTTGTAGCCAAAAGTAAGTTTAGTACAATGCCTCTTTTTGGCAAAGCCTCTGAAGGCCACATTGGTATTCAAGGCGATCATGGTGAAATATGGTATCGAAATATAAGAATTAGGAAATTATAATTTGAAACGCAGAGAGTTTATCAAAAAATCTGCCGCTACCACAGGTGCAATTGCATTTGCTGGAATTGGCACAACAATATTTTCAGGTTGTTCAAAATCTAAATCATTCAAAATATCATTAGCTGAATGGTCTTTACATCGTTCACTTCAAACTGGGAGAATGGATCATCTAGACTTCTACTCTGTTGCAAAAAATGAATTCAATATATCAGCCGTAGAATATGTCAATTCATTCTTTTTTGATAAGGCGAAAAATCAATCTTATCTTAATGAAATGAAAACGAGAGCAGATGATCTCGGTGTAAAAAGCCTTTTAATTATGTGTGATAATGAAGGGAACTTGGGTGACCCTGATCAAAATAAAAGAACTCAATCAATAGANAATCATTATAAATGGGTCGAAGCTGCAAAGTTCTTGGGGTGTCATTCCATTCGAGTAAATGCAAGGAGTGAAGGTTCTTATGATGACCAAATTGAATTAGCTGCAGACGGACTTAGAANATTAACAGAATTTGGTGATACTTTAGGAATCAATACGATTGTTGAGAATCATGGAGGTCTATCATCTAATGGGAAATGGCTCGCAGCTGTAATGAAAAAAGTAGATCATCCCAGAGTTGGAACTCTACCAGATTTTGGAAATTTTAGAATTGAAGGTGATGAATGGTATGACCGCTACCAAGGGATGGAAGAGCTTATGCCATATGCGAAAGCAGTTAGCGCAAAAAGCCATGAGTTTGATAATAATGGGAATGAAGTNCATTCGGATTATTATCAAATGATGGAAATTGTCTTCAAATCAAATTATCATGGATATGTGGGTATTGAATATGAGGGGAATAAACACAGTGAGATTGATGGCATTCGTCTAACAAGAGACTTACTTATCAAAGTAAGAAACTCTTAAAAAACCTCTACCAATATTCTTTCTTAATGATTTCTTTCTTCTTTTTATTCTTCTTTTTCCCTGCATTATTTAGCGCTGAAAGTATAAGTCCCGCAAATCCCATTNCTTCCCATTTGCTATTATTTTTTTGATTTTTCTTAGCCATTAGTATTCATCATTTTTATAATTTCTTCAATTAATATAATAGAATAACTATTTTTTCTTTTACTAAGAGCTTCTAATTCCATTTTTAACTTTAGACCGTTATTTGGATCATCTAAATAAGACATAAGAATATTTTGAATACTTTCATCAGGTTGATACGGCTTTCCAATACCAAGATTTTTTGGCCATTCACGACTAGATTCAATAGCGGAGCGTGCTGCAAGCANCTTATTATTTTTAATATACTCTAGTGATTTAGCTAAATTTACCCATTCAAATAATTGCCGACTTTCATTTGCCATTTCTGATGGAAGAACTTTTGTCATCTTTAATATTTCCAGACACTGGTCATACTTTCCCATATATAATAGAGATTTAGCATGCATGACCTCTATGTTAAAATTCCCAGGAAACTGTTTATTAGATTTTGCTGAAAGATCCAGTGCTTTTGTCCAAAGATTTTTTTCTTGGTAATATTTAACAGCATTGAGCTGAATTGGCCATGAATTATTGGTATGTAATATTGATCGATCTAAATCTTCTTCTACACCAACTTGATTATATTTATTCCTTAAATATGCTCTAGCTGAATAAAAGGGTCCATGATNGGGAAGTGACTTAAGCTCATCCATTATATATAATGCATCTTGATCTCGATCTTTTGCCCAAAGATTTAAAGCTAGTAGATATGACCATTCCCAATTATAATTTTTACTTTGTGCCCACTCAAGCACTTTTATTGTTTCCCTTCTATAAGGAAATACAAAATAAGGTTTTATACTAGAGATATATTCTAATCCAGAAGTATCCTCCATCAAATAATACATCCATAATTGGATAATTGGATTTTCATCTTTTTCTGATAGTTTTAATAATAAATCTAAAGCATCTTTAGATAAACCTCGATTATAATACGAAATTGCTAATTCTAAATGTGTTTGATCTGGAAACTCATTATTTATATTAGATANATACTGATCCCAAAACGAATCTATGGGATTTAAAAAATATGATTCTAGATTTGCAAAGTGATGCAAAGGATCAATAGTTAAAATAATTTTATTGATTTTTTTTGATTCAGTTATCTTTCCAAGTTTTCTGTTTGCAATTGTGAGGACTTGGTAAGCATCAATATTATAACGATTGAAATCCAATGCTTTATTAGCATAATCAATAGCTAGATCCCAATTCTGATCCATGAGGTATAGTTCAGATATTTGGATGTATGATGATGATCGATATCCCATTGATCTTGCAGACCATCCAAATGCTTCTCTTGCTTTGGTATTTTTACCTAGAGCNCGGTATAAATTCCCAGCAATAAAATTCGCTTTTGGATCATAAGTATTCATCTGGAGATTTTTTTTGATTAATTGAATTCCCTTTTCATACCTTCCACTCCTAAAGTAAAGATCTGCCANTCCTTTATTTGCATCTAAATGATTAGGGGCTTTTTTNAATACTTGTTCAAATAATTCCTGAGCCTTTTGATATTGTCTTTCTTTTAAGAATTCATAACCTGCATGAAATTTTTNATCCTCTTCTGACATATCAGATAAGATAGTTTCATCTAAGATATAAGGACGGTCAACACGAATCTTCAACGGATCCGAATTATAGTATAGATCAAGCCCTTCGACAGTTATTTCAAAATGATTATTTTGAGGATGAATTAACTGAAAAGAGTGCTGAATCATTGGCTCAAATAAAGCTTCTTGTTCAAAAATGATTTTTTCACTAGCACTAACTTTTATTTTACCTTTTGATTTAATGAATGAATGGAGATTAATTTGAATATCATCCCCTTCTCTCTCAATATTCATTNCTCCGTTTTTAGAAGCTTCCTTTATACCACCTATCTCTTTGACTGGAAACCAATATTCAGTCCAAATATCAGTACCATATGGATCAAATTCTGCTTTACGGANTGGATTATTATCTTCTCCTGGAGAATATTGGACTAGTTGTCTTCCAGCTTGGAACTCTATATACTGTCCATCTGTGTCAGTAAGATGATCCTCCCATATTCCACCCTGTCCNGANAATGCCCAAAGCCAAAGTTTNTGNCCAGGCATTTCATCATGATTAGACCAATGTCCAAATCCGTACTCATCATCATGATAGTAACCTCCAAAAAAATTCTTCCATTCGCCAACAACGTGATATGATTTATGACCTTCAAAACGATTGTTATCATATAAAGATAAATTTCGACCTTCTTCATCTATCGGCCAACTTTTAATCTCGCCACTATGTTTTAAGTATTTGTTTCCTGGAAATATAAGTTCCAAGTCATCCTGAGCGAATGCTGCCGCTGTCATCCAATTATAATATGGTTGTACCATTGGAGTTGGATTATACCACATGGCTTTTGTTTCAAAATTAGACCTTCCTTTTTCGACTTTAATTTCAACTCTCCAATGCGTTCGGCTTGGTAGATCCATTCCTCCTACAAACGTTGAGACGCTACCATCATTATTTCTTTTAGTAACATAATCAACAGGAGTTGCTGTTGCAGGTGTGTGACCAATTACTCCAAAATTGAATTCAATNCCNCCTGATGTCCAAGGACCTCTCAATGAAATNTTNCTAAATTTCATTACCTCATTTCGGTAGATAAATTCTTCTCCATTTGATTTATCTATTGCTCCCCAAACCTTACCTCCTACTTCAGGCAACACATAAACTTTGATATGCTCATTTTCCATTTCGATGACTTTCCACTTTTGCGGGTCACTATCATGACTATACCCAACAAACTTGTGATAGGGATATAATCTTTTATCTTGAGTTAAAATTGGTATTGGATTTGGCTCAGAAAAGGGATAGGTCGACAATTCCCTCATTTCTTCTGAAATACTTACTCTTGAGTCGGTGCAACCAAAAACTATAAGTAATAAAGTTGATAAAATATTTTTTTTATTCGTCACTATTTTTATCTCCTACAAACGTTATCGATAAAACAGGAGATTTGTTTTCCCAACGAATCATATATAGGTCACCATACTGATTATCTTCTATTACTACTTCATCTTTTATCCCAAATAATTTGATTAATCCAGGTACAGTATTTGAATGCCCAGCTATGATTACTGATTTTCCACANTGAGATACTGCTTTTGCTACTTGACCACTTGGGTCACCTGCGCGATGGATTTTTAAATCAACATTCCATTTTTTTGCTAGTGGTATTACAGTCTGCTGACTTCTAGTGAACTCACTAGAATAAACTATCCCCTCAATTAAAGGAGCTAAGGAATCAGCTAATGCTTCTGCTCTTGAAAATCCACGTTTTGTAAGCTCAGGATTTTTTTCACCTTTAATTATTTGTTTTTCTGCATGACGAATCACATAAACAACATCAGGGTAACACTGAAAATCCTCAGCAGTATATGTTGGAGCGCCTGGTGAACATCCAAAAACAATAAAAACAACGATGATTGATAATATTTTATTTTTCATAATGCATTAATTTAGTTGAGTAACATATAAAAAGGAATCATTTGCCATTTAAAAACTTATTTGCAAAAAAAGTGATAAAATATATAATGTTGCTTATATTTATGATAATTAANCAAGGAATAATNATGTTNAAAAAAATATTAATCCCTACAATTGCAATAATGACTTTATCATCAGTATTTGGTCAAGATAAGAATACTATTTATAGCGAAGCTGCTGGTGTTGGATTATTATATTCTTTCAATTATGAAAGAAANATCACTGATAAGATTACGGCTAGAATTGGATGGAGTACTGTACCNCTCACTGCTGAAGATGGTGGTGAAGCAGTAAATGTTAACTCAATCCCAATAATGGCTAATTACTTACTTGGCGGAGGTAACCATAAGCTTGTATTNAGTGGAGGAATTAGTATGATTTCTTTAGATGCGGAAACAGATTTCGGAGGTGTTCACCTAGCTTCTGCAACAGCTACAGTTTTTGGTGGTGGTTATAGATATCATAGATTAACTGGTGGCTTTTTCCTTAGTATGTCTGGGTACGTAATCAATCTTGGTGATGGTATCACTCTTCCAACTGCTGGTTTAGGACTTGGTTGGACATTCTAATAAATCATAAACGATTAACAAAAAAAGCCTCTTCATTGAGGCTTTTTTTTTATACTTTAGTGATTACTAACTTAGCACAGAAAAAATGACTAATAGATTTGACTCAAAAGTTATCGGACTTGATGTTGGCCTACTTATTGGAAAATTCTTTATGGATACTGAAGAACTCCATTATGGTTACTGGCCTGATGAAAAAAAGGCAACTGCTCAAAACTTTTCTCAAGCACAAGATCGTCATTCCCAATTAATTATTGATAATATACCTAATAATGTAAAAANAATATTAGATGTTGGTAGTGGATCAGGTAGTTTAGCAAAAAANTTAATTAANCTAGGNTATCAAGTTGANTGNGTTATCCCAAGTGAATTTTTAGCGGAAAAAGTCAAAGTAAAACTGANTGACTCNTCAAANATATATATNAATAAATTCGAAGATTTAGATATNTCACACCATTATGATNTNGTTTTATTCAGCGAAAGTTTTCAATATGTANAATTAAATGATTCAATTAAAAAGATTATATCAGTATTAAANAAAAATGGACATTTATTGATTTGTGATGTTTTTCATAAAAATGTAGAAGGCATAAGCCCAATGCGCGGTGGACATCGATTAGATTTATTTGATGATGAAATTTCCAATAGTACTTTAGTAAAAGAGAAAGATATTGATATAACTAAAGAGACAGCACCAACCTGGGATTTTTTAAATCAATTATTAAATGAGGTTGCAATTCCTATCTCTGATATGTCAAACAATTATTTAGAATATAAATATCCAAGATTAACCAAACTGATTAAATGGAAATATCAAAGGAAACTAAATAAAATCAAAAAAGTGTGGCTATCTGGAGAACTCACTGGTGAAAGTTTTATTAAATTTAAATCGTATCGACTTTTTATATATAAAAACTAATTCAGTTAGGTTTTGCGCTAACTTCTTTAGATAAACGAATTTCGACACCATCCCATACAGCAACTCTATAGTAGTAAGTTTTTGAACTATCTAGACCTTTATGTGTATAGGGTGATTGAATATTCCAAAATGCGTTACCTTTTGATGAATTATTCAAAGTAATACCTTTTTGGTTACTCCAATAAAGACCATGAACTAGTTTACTACCAACTGCAGGTTTCCATGAAATTATGATCTCTCCATTTCCTCCTGTTGCTACTACATTTGTGGGGAGATTACCCAAGGTTATCGATGTTGTATCAGCTGCAGTATTTGGATCAGGTATAGCACTTACCTCAGGTGATAATATTGAAACATTCCCTACACCATCTTCAACTTGCAAACGGTAATAGTAAGTCGAACCATTATTAAGGTTGTCATCAACATGAAAATTGATATTGTCATTTGTCATTCCTAACCTAAAATCAGATACAACATTTGAATTTTCATTTACACCAGAAGAATTGCTCCAAAATAAATTATATTTTTTGAAAAGAGAGTTTGGCTCAAATGCCAAAACATTTTGTTTGTTCTGCGCAATTACTAAAATATCAGGTGGCGTCAATAAGATTGCGGAAGAAAATGCAACCGCACGAAAATTACCAATTGTGTTGTTACCAAAATTGGAAACAGGATTATATGGTGTTTGAGAGGTCACGCTGACAAGTCCCCTAACAATTTTTTCATACATATTGTAATAGTCGTATGTGATCTTGTCAATTTCTGCAGTACGATGCTGAATATACTGATTTGGTAATGGATCTAACGTTACTGTAAATAACTTCAGTCCTTCATTTGCATTTACAACACGATTATCATCAATTGCCCAGTCTTGCCTAATATAATGAACCCCATTTACCCACCATTCAAATAGATAACGATTGCGAGTAGCAGAAGGATCATTAATGATCCACTCATCAGAATATTTACTAGACCCTTCTTTCCCGCTGGAATCTTTTCCATTACCATTTGAAGCTAGTTGATATACCCAGGCCCCCTGGTAACCNCGCGGTTTAAGCATTGTTGAATTTGCAGTATAGGTTTTTGATCCTATTGTAACAGTCATTGTATATNTCTCATCAANAATACCTTTAATTTTNCTNCCGATATAAATTCCATNCCATATATGAANCATCTCTTCAGATGAACCACTNTTAGTACTTATTGATACGGTCGCATTCTTCTCATAATTAATAGGTGTATTCNCAGATGCATTAATATCNTCAGAATAACTAATTTGAACCCAAGCTATTTNTCCCTCCTCTATCTNACCATTAATAACTAAAATGGTNTCAACATCNTCNACATCTATNTTAATAGGNACNATTTCTTCATNGAANCCATCACAGGAAATGATAAAACCAAATAAGATAAAAAATAAAATGCGATCAATTCTCATNGNNTAAAACTCAACGTTAATNTTAATACTGGGCATAAAACCATANGTGCTTTGTCCAACTTGCTCAAATAAACTGTTNTCACCTTGAACATANTTAATTGTATGAATATTTCGGCGATCATACACATTATATAAAGCCACATCAATTGTNGTCTTAATACCACCTGTCCATTTTTTTAGGAAAGTTGGTGAATATTTAATGCCTATATCTAATCGATGATAGTCCGGTAAACGATACTTATTCCTTCCCTCCCAATAGGGAAATGGAAGACCACTAATATAATAATAACCTTCTGGAAGAGTTACAGGTCGACCTGTTGAATATAAAAAAGTGCTCGATACTGAAAAATTGCTAGTAAGCTGAAAATTNGAAAGCATGGTAAGACTATGTGTTTTATCAAAACGATACGGATACCATCTTCCTTGATTNATCACATCAATTTTATAATCACTCTTNCCATANTTNTANCTNACACNNCCNNNTAANCTTTCCANTTGGTTTTTCAANAGATGTTTCAAAACCATATGCTAANCCNTCTCCAGTNGCAACATATGCTTCAAGGTTATCAACTAAATAATTATGTAAACCATCTTCAAAGTCAGCCGCACCATTTAGTATTTTATAGTATGTCTCAGCAGAAACTTTTATTTCATTATTATTAAAATTATGAAAATATCCCACGGCAAATTGATCCGTTAACATGGGCTTAATATTTTTTGTTGTTGGCATCCAGATATCATACCATTCAACTTCCGCACCTAAAGACATTAATCTNAAATATTGAGCNTTGCGATTATAAGAAANTTTAAAAGAGTTCTGTTCTGACAGAAGATATGTTAATGCTATCCTTGGCTCTAAACTACTATAAGAAGACATTACATCTGATTTTTTAGAAAAGAATTCTGCATTTATAGGTTCATTAGACACTTCATCATAAGTGAATCGATCTCCAGGGCCTAATTGATGGTAGTAGGAATTTCGTATTCCATAGTATAAAGAAATTTTATCATTTATTTTATGATCATTCTCT
>PASX01000046.1 GCA_002713455.1 Fidelibacterota bacterium | reverse complement strand
TTGTTATCCCATGAGCCATCCATAGCTTATAAGTATATTCGGCATCTGGCGCTTTAAATTGATTTCCACTGTGAATGTGTAAATCTACAAATCCTGGCAGGATATATTTCCCAGTAGCATCAATTTCATAATCACCTTTTTTTGGTCGTTTTGATTCGTCGATTGGTACTCCAGGATAGCCCACATTTTGTACTTTTACGATTATATTATTTTCAATTACTATATCCATAGGTCCTCGTGGAGGTCCACCTGTTCCATCGATGACCGTTGCTCCTCTTATAACTAATCTTTTGAATGGTCCTTTTCCCTCACCTTTTTTTCTATTGGGTGCTGCATTAGGACCTTGAGATGTTAACTTGGAAACATTAAATATTTCTTTTTTCTTTTCAACACTAAGCTTCTGTTGTCCAATAAGAGGTATTAAAAGTGAGATTGTTAATAAAAATTTAGAAAATATAAATACTCTAAGTTGTTTCATTTGATCTCCAATTGTTGGTTATTTAATCAATAAAAGTGCCAGATATGGAAAAACTGCAAAAAAAGCAGTTGATAATCTATATAACACAAATAAGCTCACTATGATTTTATTAAACTCTTCTTTTGTTCCAAGATAAAAACTTTTTATAAAAGTGTTGTAAACAAGATCAAATCCAAATCTTATCATAACATAAAAAAATATTATGAATACAATATTTAGAATTGTGAGCCACATAAAAAACTCTGTTAATAAATCTATGTTCATAATTCTCTCTTTTTTAAAACTAATTTATTACTCTTGAAATGAAATGCTTATTTGGGTGGCTCTTGTATGGCGCCACATGATTTGCAAGTTCGAGCTTCTTTATTTTTCCAATACGCATCAAACAATGGAGGAAGTTGTGTAACAATATTTTCAAGATCCAGCGAGACTTCATATAGGATTTTATCACACTCGTCACAATACCATTGAAATGCATCCAAATCGCCCTCTTCTCTCTTATATTCAATGACAAGACCAACACTATCCTTGAATCTCTGAGGTGAGTGAGGAATATTTTTTGGAAGTAAAAAAATTTCACCCTCCTTAATTGGTATATCAACCCTTTTGTCATCAATAATCACTTTGAGTAACATATCACCCTCAAGTTGATAAAAAAACTCTTCTATCGGATCGACATGATAGTCCTTCCTACTATTGGGTCCTCCAACAACCATTATCATAAAATCACCTTGGTCATAAACAACACTATTACCAACAGGTGGCTTTAATAAATGTCTATTTTCATTTATCCAAGTTTTAAAATTAATTGGTGGAATAATTCTCATTTATTGTCCTCCTAATCAATGGTTGCGATACATTTTAATTCAATCGCAATTGGTGTAGGCAATGATGAAACTTCAACTGTTGTTCTACAGGGTTGATCTTTCTTGAAATATTCAGCGTAGATTTCATTGTATTTTTTAAAATCATTTTCCATATCAGTTAAAAAAACAGTTATATCAACTAAATTTTCCCATTTACTTCCAGATTCTTCAAGTATCATTTTGACATTTTCAAAAACGGAATGACATTGAATTTCAATATCATGAGAAATTACATTTCCATCTTCATCTTTATTTACACCAGGGATTTCTTTTAAATCACCTTTTCTTGGGCCCACTCCTGATAAAAATAAAAAATTACCTACTTTTTTTGAATGCGGATAGGCACCTACTGGTGTTGGAGCCTTATTAATTTTAATGTTCATTATAAACTCCTACAAATATTTTTAGGTTCTGTAAAAAAATCTAGAGCATAATCACCACCCTCACGACCTAGTCCAGATTGCTTCATTCCACCAAAAGGGGTTCGAAGATCTCTTACTAACCAACAATTTATCCATATTACGCCTGCATTTATATTTAATGCCACTCTATTACTTTTTTCTATATCATCACTCCATATTGTTGCTGATAACCCATAATCAATATTATTTGCTATATTGATTGCTTCATCTTCAGAATCAAATGATTGTAGAGTCACAACTGGTCCAAAAATTTCATCTTGATTAATTATCGATGAATTATCTAGAGAATCAATAATTGTTGGAGCAATAAAATATCCTTTATTACATCTACCGGGAATATTTAAAGAATCACCACCTGTCAAAATATTTCCACCTTCTTTTTTTGCCAATTCAATATAACTAATAATTTTATCATAATGACCTTTTGATGATATAGCGCCAAATTCAGTATCTACTTCATTTGGATCACCAATTTTAAGTTTAGAAACTGAATCTATTAAATCAGATTTGAATTTTTCATAGATAGAAGATTGTATTAATAGACGTGAAGAACATAAACAAATTTGTCCTTGGTTAGAAAAAGATGATTTAGTTATAGTCTCTATCATATTGGAATAATTACAATCATCAAAAATTATCGCCGGATTTTTGCCACCCATTTCTAACGATAGTTTTTTTAAAGTTGATGAAGAGTCTTGTGCTATTTTAGTTCCAGTATTAGTTCCTCCAGTGAATGATATAGCCTTAATATTTGGATGGCGAACTATCTCTGAACCAGCACTATTACCATCGCCGTGAACAATATTGATGACACCTCTTGGAAAATTTATTTCTGTTAATACTTCTCCAAGCTTATTGGCAGTTAATGGTGAAATTTCAGATGGTTTTGCGACAACTGTATTACCTGAAATGATAGCTGGAGCGATTTTCCAGGTAAATAAATATAGAGGCAGATTCCATGGCGAAATACAGCCAACCACACCTAGCGGAAAACGAGCAATTACATTCGATGAATTATCATCATCAATTTTTGATTCAAAGTGAAATGTCTTTGCATGTTCTGCAAAAAATCTAAAGTTTGATATAGCGCGAGGAATATCAATCTTCTTTGATAAGCTAATTGGCTTTCCTGTATCTTTAGTCTCTAAATATGCAAATTCATCTAAGTTTTTTTCAATTTCATTTGCTATTTGAGTCAGAAAATTAGATCGATCCTTTATGCTTAATGCTGACCATTCTAAGAAAGACTCTTTGGCAGCATTAACAGCCTTATCTATATCATTTTTATTAGAATTGGCTACTACAGTATATTTTTCACCTATTGCAGGATCTATTACATCAATATAATCATTAGACGATGGCTTAACATATTCACCATTGATATAATTAAGAATTGGATCCATTAAGCCCCGCCAAAACGTCCACCATCAATTGATAGATTATGCCCGGTAATGTAACTACTAGCATCAGAAGCAAGGAACGCTATGCATTCAGAAATTTCTCCTGGCATTCCTAATCGCTTAAGAGAAGTATTATTTCCCCAAATTTCATACAAATCTTCTTCACTCATGCCTGTAGATTCTGATTTATTTTTCGCTAGTTCTTTGAGTCGAGAAGTTGCCGTATATCCTGGAAGAACATTATTAACAGTAATGCCAAATTCACCAAGTTCTAGCGCTAAGCTTTTTCCCCATTGAGCTACACTTCCCCTAATTGTATTTGAAACACCTAAGCCAGCAATTACTTGACGGACAGAAGTTGAAATTATATTGATTACTCTTCCCCATTTCATTTCTTTCATACCTGGAACAACCGCTTTTGCTAGAATATGATTACATATGAGTAATCGTTCAAATGCAACTCTAAACTCATCTTCATTGGCTTCTATTAATGGACCTCCATGAGGTCCACCTGAATTATTAACTAGAATATCTACAGGTTTATTTAAACTTTTTAAAGCTGTAGAAATATTTTCCTTTAATTGTTCTGGTTTATCAAAATTTGCACAAACTGAAGAGTGCTTTTGATTATTATTTAATTCAGCTAAAGTTGAGTCTAGCTTATCCTGATTTCTTGCAACTAGAATGATTTGNCAACCTCTATCNGCCATTAAANCNGCGGTAGATTTACCTATACCATCAGTGCTACCGCAAACTATAGCTGTTTTACCTTTTAAGCTTTTATCCATTATTTTTNCCTTATATGATAATAAAACCCTAAATCATTTTTGATTTTTCCTGGTAATTCCGGCAATGATGACCGAGGTATCAAAAATGTAGTTAATTGGTTAATATCTTGAAAAACTCGATGTTTTTCGGTGGTTTTATTTAAATATTTAGATCCGGTTGACCCCCCAGTCCCAATTTTACGACCGATCATTCTTGAAACCATTAAAACGTGTCTATATCTCCAAGTAGTAAAAAGTTCATCTATATCAATCAATTTTGTTAAAAATTGATAGGGATTATTTAGAATCGGTTGATCTCTGTACAATAATATTAGGAGTGCAGCCTGCGTTGCTTTATGAGACAAGCGCCATTCTCCATTTTTAACCATTTCATTGTGATTCTCAATATCCAATACAACACCAAAAGATTTTTGGGTATTCTTATGATGTTGAATGTGAATTTTCTTTTCCTCATCTGAAAAGTTGCTGTTTTGCTTGATCATAGAAAGGTCATTATCTAGCATATTATTAACTGCGGATTCATATTCTTTCCAAAAAGATGTATTTCCCCAATTTAAAAAAGGCGTCCTTTCTAACCATTTCTCCATTAAAATAAACAAATTAGTTTGACTCTCGCTCTCTTGAACCTCTGCACTATCATTTTGATCTAAATATTTTTTATAATTGGCATTGCCATAAGTAAATCGCTTTTGCTGATCTAGTCCCAATTTATTTTCTATCAATCTAAATTGNTTACTTTGAAATCCAGAAGCAGGTACTAATAAATCTCTAAAATCAAGAAAATCCATCGGCGTCATAGTCTCAAGAACACCGACTTGATCAATTAAAATCTTTTGAATTTCTGTTATTCTATNTAGCCTAGATACAGCAGTGGCAATATTTGATTCATTNATATCATCTTCTANGAAGATATNAATCACTGAATCTAATTCATAAATTATTTGTTTAAACCAAAGCTCATAGACCTGATGAATNATAATAAATAGCATTTCATCNTGCGCATGCTGATTNTTTTTATCACTATTAAGATTTTGACTATTTAGTATTTTTTCTAATTCTAANTAATCTTGATAATATTCTGGTTTATTTGATTTTTTCTTACTCATTAATCTTTTATATCAAAAATGAATGGTCTTGATGGTGCAGCNTCTAATACCATAGGTGGAATTTCAATAGTCATTAAATAAGAACCATCAATTNTTTCATTATCTATATATGCCATCTCAGTAATGGTTTTTTTATAGGGAGGAGTATTTTCAAAAAATAAATGATGATTCCCTAGTTGGCCANCATCATCATATTTATCAATTGTAGGCATATCAACGACCAAATGTCTAATTTTGCAATCAGTTATGTATTTAATGGCTTCTTTTGTAAAAAAAATAGTGTTAGTAGCATTATACGTTTGGTTCATTTTTGATAGAGAATTAGGTAAAGTTCTAATAATTAACCCTAAAGCTTTATCAGGAATTTTTCCTTCAATCATTCTTTTTGTTATAATTTTATCTTCTTTCGAAAAAGGTACATGATATGTTTCATTTGTTTCTAGAGCTGAAATAGATGAGATAGAAATCAATTCTGTTAAATAATATTCATGACTTAATACATCATTAATTGATATAGAATCCGCCAAAATATGCCCTGCGCACTCAGTATGGGTACCTGTACAATGAATATTTTGGTTAATATTCATAACGTTACATCCGNTTTCATCGTTNNCTAAGCCAATAAAACCATTTTGTTTCATTGGTATTGCACTNCCTTTTTCNGCATCGTAAAAAGAAGGTTGATCACCATTGTAATTGTAAGGAATTGATAGAGATTTACCNGAGCTTTGGTTAATTCTATAAGAATTATTGTTATGTTTCACTACTACTTCCATATTTTTAGATAAAAAACNTGTATAAAAAACTAGGACAAATGAAAGTAATTACAATGAAAAATCAACTGACTTTTCAGCTGCCTCAATAGTGTTTTCTACAAGCATTGCTATTGTCATAGGTCCTACCCCACCAGGAACAGGTGAAATTGCGCCAGCTTTTCCTANTAATGACTCTTGATCAGCATCACCAACTAATTTTTTATTTCCATTAGATTGATCATTGATCCTGTTAATGCCAACATCAATAATTATTGCACCTTTTTTAATATGATTTTCTTTTAAGAATTCAGGAGAACCAAGAGCAAGAATTATAATATCAGCATCTTGNAAATATTGAATCATATTTTNACTTCCCGAATGACACAATGTTGTAGTTGCGTTACTAAATTTATTTTTTAAGCTTGTTAAAANAGATATTGGCCGACCAACAATATTGCTTCTTCCAACTACAACTACATGCATTCCTGATAAATCAATTTGATAATATTCAAAAATTCTCATTATTCCTTTTGGTGTACAGGGAATAAATTGAGGCTTTCCCATCAGTAAAGTCCCCAAATTATATGGGTGAAATCCATCTACATCTTTTTGGGGCTTTATAGCTTTAATTATAGAATCTGTGTCAATATGCTTGGGCAAAGGAAGTTGAACTAGGATTCCATGAATTTTATTATCTTCATTTAATTCTTCAATCTTAGAAATAAGATGATCCTGAGATATGTCTTCTGGAAGTTTAATAGTCTCTGACAAAAGACCAAGCTTAGAAAATCTCTTAGATTTGCTATTCACATAAACCTCAGAAGCTGGATTATTTCCGACTAGAAGCACAGATAGGTTTGGGGTGATTTCTCGCGATNGTAATGTATCTATTCGGGATTTAATATCAGAATAAACTGAAGCACTAACCTCTTTACCGGATAGTATCTTAGTTTTCATATATTGTAATATTATTTAGGTTTATTGCTGGATAGCTTCTTCAACTACCTCAATTAATGATGACACTTTTCGCTCAACTTCATTAGTACTTTTTTCACGATTACGTTTTTCAGCAAAAAGATCATCTGCGATATTCATAGCTGCTAAAATTGCGACTTTAGCAGGAACCTGAGGTGTAGAAAGCTCTTCTTGGACTTCACGCATCTTTTCATCTACATATTCAGCTATATTCTTTATATAAGAAGCATCAGCAGGAGCCTTTATTGTATACTCCTGACCATAAATTGTTACTTTTACAAAATTATCATTTGAATCCATAGTATTACTCATTTGATTTACCTCAATTTAGCACTGAATTTATTAGAAATCACTTGGATAATTTTATCTATTATTGGATTTACATCTTTGTCTTCAAGTGTTTTAGTAGGAGATTGAAAGATTAGATTTATTGTTATCGACTTTTTATCTTCACCTAAAGAAGTATGACGAAAAATATTTACTGGTTCAGCAGTTTTTAAGAGGGAACTTCCATTTTCATTTATAGAAGAAACTAAATCACCTATTAATATTTTTTCATCAATTACAAAATTTAAATCTCTTTCAATTAAAGGAAAGTTTATAAGTGGGCTAAAAGAAGAAATATTTTTTGCAATTGCCATAATTAATTCTATATCTAATTGAAATCCATATACAGTCCCGTTATCAAAGTTCATTTTCTTTGAAATGGATGGGTTTACAATACCAATTTCACCCAACTTTTGATTTTCACTTTCAATAGCTTGCGAATTAACTAAACCAAGAGCTGAGGTTTTTTCTGTTTTATATGATATGTTATGCATGTTTAGCCTATTCATTAAAGCTTCTAGAGCACCCTTTATAACACTATAATCAGACTTTCTAGATTTACTCCTATGAATTGATGATTTGTTAAAATAACCATGAATTACGGCTGAAAGCTGTAANTTTTCAGCAATACCTTTTAAACCATTACTTTTTTGTTCAAAAACGTTTCCCCATTCAAAAATCATGGTNTCTGGGCGACCCATTTTCAAATTAAAATCAATATTTTCTAATAAACCNGGAAAAAGACTNGTTCNCAATCTATTCATTTTATCTGAAAGAGGATTCATNATCTCAACTGGATTATAATCTAGNTGAGAAACAGTNTTAATTGATTGNAANGAATTATTAAANACTTGAGAAAAACCAAGNCCAGCCATGATTGATATGATATTATCTAAATGCTTATGTGGATCAGGATNCTTAGTATTCATAATACTTTCATAATGATATTTNGAAGGGATNTTATCNTANCCNTAGAATCTAATTAATTCTTCAATTATATCTACTTCTCTTTCAATNTCNGGNCTCCACGAAGGAGGGCTGCATTTCCATTTTTCTTTNGAGTNACTTTTTACCTCAAAACCTAATTTTATTAATGTGCTTGTTATAAAATNATNACTTAAAGACACACCANATAAAATGTCTAATTTTTNTTGAGTTANNATTATTTCCTTTTGAGTAAATGGCTTAGGGTATGCATCAATAATCCCTTCNACCCATTNACCAATTGACAATTCTTCGATTAGATTTATAATNCTCCAGAACGCNTCCTCTGCACCATTTGGATCAGCTCCACGTTCAAATCGTTTTGAGGCATCTGTATTCATACNTAATGCTTTAGCGCTTTTTCTTATTGTAGGGGCATCAAAAAATGCACTTTCAATCAATATGGTTTTAGTTTCTTTAGAAACTGCACTATTCAATCCACCCATAACGCCAGCTACNGCAATAGGAATTTTACCATTTGTAATCAACAATTCATTTTGAGATAATTTTCGATCTATTTCATCTAGAGTNGTAATAGTTTCATTTTTTTTACCTCTACGAATTAGNATTTCGCTTGAATTGATTTTATCATAATCAAAAATATGAGTTGGATGACCCATCTCCATCATAACAAAGTTTGATATATCTACAAGATTATTGATACTTCTTTGGCCTATTGATTCTAATCGATCTACAAGCCATTTAGGAGATTTNCCTACTTTTATATTTTTTACTATTCCACCTATGTATCTTGGACAGTCATCAGGGTTTTCGATATTTATAGAAAATAATTTTTCAGCTTTATTTATTTTATATTTTTTAGGATCTGAATTAATTGATTTTATTTTTTTATCTACTTTAACTGAAATATCACGAGCAACACCTAAGTGAGAAAAACAATCTGGACGATTTGGTGTTATATCTAGCTCTAAGCTTTCTGANAGTGATTCTAANTAATTACTAAACGTAGATCCTANTTTAGCGCTATCATTTAAAACCATAATACCATCATGCTCTTCTGAAATTTCTAATTCTTTTTCAGAGCAAATCATACCTTCGCTAACCTCTCCCCTTATTTTTACTTTTTTAATAGTAAGATTTCCAGGTAGAGTCGTACCAACNGGTGCGAATGCAATTTTTTGATTANTATCAACATTTGATGCACCNCAAACNACTGAAATAGTATCTTTACCGNTATTGACTTTACATAAACTTAATTTATCAGCATTTGGATGTTTACTTACATTTAGTATTTCACCAACAATTATTCCATCNATATGTGAAAAANTNCTTACTTTTTCCGATTCAAGTCCAATCATAGTGAGTATATCAGATATTTCTTCTGTAGTTTTNGNTATTTTAATAAAATCTTTCAACCAGTCAATTGAAATACGCATTAAAACTGCTCCAAAAATCTCATATCTCCTTGATAGAGAAGTCTTATATCNTCAATACCGTATTTTAGCATACAGATTCGTTCTATTCCCATTCCAAAAGCAAAACCATGCCAAACATCTGGATCTATATTTACCGATTTAAATACCTCTGGATCAACCATTCCGGAACCTAGAATTTCAAGCCATTGATGTCTTTGCTCGCTCCAAATATCAACTTCAGCGCTTGGTTCTGTAAATGGAAAGAAGCTCGGTCTAAATCTCATTTTTGTATTGTCACCAAACATTCTTTTAACAAAAAATTCNAGTATTCCTTTATGATCAGCAAACGAAACATTTTTATCAACATAGATCCCTTCAACTTGATGAAATAAACAATAACTTTTAAAACTAATGTCTTCATTGCGATATACTCGCCCAGGTACTATATACCTTAGAGGAGGTTCTTCATTCTCCATCAGATGAATTTGAACATTAGAAGTATGTGTCCTCAACATAGTTTCTGGGTCTATAAAAAAAGTGTCTTGCATATCTCTAGCTGGATGCTCTGGGGGAAAATTCAACGCACTAAAATTATGAAAATCATCATCAATCTCAGGACCATATGCTACAGAAAAACCAACATTCATAAAAATATTCTTAATATCATTCATTGTCTGTTGCAGTGGATGGATACGTCCGCTAGGAAACTTTAACCCTGGTAAAGTTATGTCCTCTTCATTTTTTTCTGAAAAAGATGATCCTTTAATACCAACAAGAGACTTTGAAATCTCATTTTTTAAATCATTAAGAACTTTGCCAAGTATNGGGCGATCTTCACTAGGAACATCTTTTAAATTATTAAAAAGGTCTGCAACAAGACCTTTTCTACCTAAATATTTAATATGTAATAATTCTAAATCTTTAGAATCTTTGGGTAAAGGATCAGAATCGGTTCGAAATNNATTNCGAACCGATTCAATAGATTCCTTTATGTTCATCAAGTACTAATGGCCTTAGCCAATTGTGCAAAAGCATCCGGTTGATTCATAGCTAAATCGGCTAATACTTTACGATCTAGATCAATTCCTTTAGCTTTTATTTTTGAGATGAACTGGGAATAGGACAAGCCATTTTGCCGCGCAGCTGCATTTATTCTTATGATCCATAGTCTTCGAAATTGACGTTTCTTTTGTCTACGGTCTCTATATGCATATAAACCAGCTTTTTCAACTGCATCTTTTGCAGCTTTGAAATTGCGGCTCCGGGCACCATAGTAGCCTTTGGCCTGCTTTACTATTTTCCTATGTCGTCTGTGTCTAGGAACAGAACTATTTGCTCTGGGCATTACTTACTCCTGTTTTATCACGTGATCATTCTACGTACGCGCTTTTCCTCTGAAGAATCAACTAAATCAGGTTTACGCATCTTACGTTTCGCACTATTACTGCGGCGAATGAGCATATGACTATGGTTTGCTTTATTTCGTCTTATTTTACCAGTACCAGTTAAACGAAATCGTTTAGCAGCACTGCGTCTTGTTTTTTGTTTTGGCATTGACTTTATCTCCTATTTACCAGTCAAAACTATCGTCTGTCGACGACCTTCCAATTCTCCATGCTTTTCAACTTCTGCAATATCTGAAAGCATATCTATAACTCTATTTAATACATCTGTGCCCAGATCAATTCTGGACATTTCTCTTCCCCTAAACATAAGTGTAACCTTTAGTTTACATCCATCGGTTAGAAATTTTCTACCGCGACTCACTTTCGTTTCTAAATCATGATCATCAATTCTTGGGCGAACACGCATTTCTTTTATTTTGACAACATGTTGTTTCTTTTTACTAGCTTGCTGTTTTTTCTTTTCCTCGTATTTTAATTTCCCGTAATTCAATATTTTAGCAACTGGCGGTTTTGAATTTGGGGCAACCTCAATTAGATCTAATCCAACATCTCTTGCGCGATCAATAGCATCTTCTAATTTCATTACACCCAATTGCTCACCTGTCTCTGATATCAATCTTACTTCATGAGCTTTGATTTTTTCGTTTATTTTAATCTCACTTACTTTCGCGATAAGGTAAACTCCTTTTGTTTATTTCAGAATTAAGACTATCCATTAAACTATCTAAATTAATAGTCTCTTGGTCTTTTACAAATCTTCTACGTACAGTTGCACTATTATTTTCTTCTTCTTTTTCACCAATAATCAACATTACTGGAACTTTTTTAAGCTCAGCTGATCTGATTTTAGCACCAATTTTATCTGCACGGTCATCTAAATTTACACGAATTCCAGCATTTTTAAATTTACTTTTAATAGTTTTTGCATAAGCATGTGATTTTTCAGAAACCGGCAGGATTGATACTTGAGTAGGAGATAGCCATAATGGAAAATCTCCTCCATAGTGTTCAATTAAAAATCCTATAAATCTCTCATGTGTACTAAGTGGTGCCCGATGAATACATAAAGGGGTCTGATCGTTTCCATTTTTATCAGTATAAGTCAAGTTAAATCTTCGAGGAATAGCAAAGTCTACTTGATTAGTTGCTAAAGTAAATTCTTTACCTATCGCACTCCAGACTTGAACGTCGATCTTTGGACCATAAAATGCTGCCTCTCCAGGTATTTCTTTAAAATTAATACCTCCCTTAGTTAAAGCATCCCTAACAGATTTTTCAGTTTCAATCCAAAGTTCAGGTTCATCAATATATTTTTCTCCTAATTTACTTGGATCATGAAGGCTTAGTCTCATTTCATATTTTTCTATACCAAATATTTTAAAATATTCTAAATACATGTTACAGACATCTAAAAATTCTTCATTAAAATCAGACTGAGAGCAATATATATGAGCATCATTCATTTGCATACTCCTGACTCGCATTAAGCCAAANAATTGTCCAGATTTTTCATAACGATAGCACGTTCCATATTCTGCAATTCNATAAGGTAAATCTCTNTAGCTTTTTGGTGTTGCATCATAAATTTTATGATGATGTGGACAATTCATAGGNTTTACATAATAATCATTGCCATCTACATCCATTGCAGGAAACATTGAATCTTTATANAAATCAAGATGTCCTGATTTTTTATATAATTCACCNTTTGTTAAATGCGGTGATCTGACTTGAAAGTAACCATGTTCACCTTCTGTCTCTTTAGCAAGTTTTTCTAATTGCTCTATAATAATTCCACCATTAGGTAACCAAAGCGGCATTCCTGGCCCTACTTCATCGTCAAATGCATATATTTCTAATTCTTTACCAATTTTACGATGATCTCTTTTTTTAGATTCTTCTAGCAAATTTAAATAATCATTTAATTTTTGTTTCGAAGANAAAGCTGTCCCATAAATTCGTTGAAGCATTTTATTTTTTTCATCACCACGCCAGTATGCTCCAGAAGTAGTTAAAAGATTAAAATATTTTACTTTTCCAGTTGATGGAACATGAGGACCTCGACAAAGATCAATGAAATCTCCTTGGCTATAAGAGGTTAATTTTTCATCGCTAGGAATATCTTCCAAAATCTCTAATTTATAGGGCTCATCTGTTTTTTTATAATAATCTATAGCTTCATCTCTNGATAATTCACTTCTTATGCAAGGAAAATCCTCTTGGGATAATTCTTTCATTTTTTTCTCAATTTTTAATATATCTTCATCAGTAAAAGAATGGTCAAGGTCAAAATCGTAATAAAAGCGGTTATCTATGGCTGGCCCTATTGTAAGTTTTACTTCTGGCCAAAAAAACTTTACAGCTTGTGCCATCAAGTGNGCTGCACTGTGAAGCAATACCTGATGACCTTCATCGCTATCACCAGTATGGAGCGTTAATTGACAATCATGATTTATATTTCTACTAATATCAACTAGCTCTCCATCAATGGAAGCAACAATNGTATCTTTAGCCAATCTAGGGCCAATAGAAGATGCAACATCTAAAGGAGTAACACCAGCTTCGTAAGATCTCTCAGATTTATCTGGTAATGTAATTTTAATTTGACTCATTAATTTTCAATCAAAATAATCATTTCTTGTGGGCGATGAGGGATTTGAACTCTCGACCTCTACGATGTCACCGTAGCGCTCTAACCAACTGAGCTAATCGCCCGACTATAAAAAAGCTTGGGAATTTAATTTGGATTTTGGTTATCTCGGAAAGANAATTTAACATCAATTTTCCAGGATTTTACTTGTTGAAAGTGACGCTTGATAAACTTTTCTATTAGATAGCATATCCATTGCCGTCATCAGNACTTTATCATCTTTAAGAGCCTGTTTTAAACGACCTTCAGGTCCATTAAATAATCCAGCAAATTCCAGCAAAAGTATTTCCTCTAGTTCACGATTTTCAAAAACCATTTGTTTTGATTTTTGGTTTATGTAGAANTTATTAAGAATTTTTAGTGCACTATTAGCTTCTGTATTCGTTGAATCTAGNTGANTNATCTTTTCATTTACAGTATTTAACTCTTTTTGACCAGGTAATAAAATATTTTCTTTCACTTGAATGTATTTTTCAAATTCATTCAACAAATTTTTGTCATTAGTAACATCATCAAATGAATTATATCTATATTTATTTTCTTGAGCAAAAGAATAAAAATAACCATTCCTCCAAAATTGAGCAGTCAATGATTTCATGGGGTCTAAAGATATAGTGGAATCTGGAGTAATNCCTCCATTTGCATAGACTGTCCTGCCATTAGATGTTTGAAAAACCGAATCTTCTTTAGTTTTGTTAAGTATATACTTATTATCGATATAATCTGGATTCTGAATAAAGCGACCACTGGGTATGTAATATCTAGCAGTAGTAACTTTTACACTACGCTTATCATCTATTGAAAAAACAGTTTGCACTAGTCCTTTACCATAAGATTTGTGACCAACTATAATACCNCTATCAAGATCTTGGACAGCGCCTGCAACAATTTCACTTGATGAAGCACTGCCTTGATTAATTAATATTGCAATTTTAATATTTTCAGGAATTAATGGTTTATTTCTAGAGTAAAAAGTTCTATTTGACTCCTTGGATCTACCTTTTGTTGATACTAAGGAAATATTTTTAGGAATCATTAGGTCAAGAACGTCAATTGCAGCGCTTAATAATCCGCCACTATTATCTCTTANGTCTAAAACAATTTCACTCGCTTGCTTATCTAGCAGTTTTTTTATNGATGTACGCATCTCACTTGGTGTAAGGGTAGAAAATCGGTTAAGACGTATATATCCAGTGGTGTTTGATATCATACCTGAATAAGTAACATCTTTTACGGTAATCTCTGACCTTATCAAATTAAAGTTGATGGGCTCACTATCTCCAAACCTTTTCACAGTAAGTTTAACCTTTGTGCCTTTTTCACCCCTAATCTTTGATGCAGCATCATTAAATGAATATTTTTTTACATCTTCATCATCAATTTTAATAATTATATCTCCGCTAATAATTCCAGCTGTTTTGGCTGGGCCACCATCCATAGGAGCNATTACTGACATTGTGTTATTCCTATACCCAAGCTGTATACCGACTCCACCATANTTACCTTTTGTAAGTATATTAATATTATATTGATCATCTTCAACCATGTATGAAGTAAAGGGATCGAGATTTTCAGTTAAGCTATTGATTGTAGCTTTTGAAAATTCTTCAGGGTCTAACTGATGTAGGTATGTTGAAACAATTCTATTATAAACTTGATTAATNAACCTTTGTGATTGACTTATTTTTCGATAATAGCTTGATTGGGTTATACCTATTGAAATAATTACTGNAANAANAACTACAGGTAAAATTATTTTTTTTCTATATTTTTTCATTTNATTAATTGTTTCATTTTTATTTCATTAATTATTTTTTCATGTATAGTATTTACTGAAGNATTNCCATCAATTGATACATATCTTTCTTTAAAACGNTGAGCTAGTTCTATATAAGCATTTCTTACTCGAGCNTGAAGGTCTATACCNGCTCTTTCTATCCTATCTTCCTCTTGATTCTTTCGTTTTTGGGCCTCTTTTGGATCAATATCAATAAAAAAAGTGATGTTTGGGTCTAGATTATAAGTAGCAAAATGATTTAGTTTAATTAACCATTCAAGGTCTAGCTCGCGGCCTCCGCCTTGATAAGCCAATGTCGAATCATAGTATCTGTCTGCAACTACATTCAACCCTTTTTTTAAAGATGGTAGTATTATTTCATTTGTTAATTGAGATCTACTTCCGGTCATTAATAAAGCCTCGGTTCTATCGCATATATTATCTAAGTGGCGATTAAGNAGGATATCTCGAATTTCCTCAGAAATCTTAGTCCCTCCAGGCTCACGAACCATTATAGTCTCACTTCCAGATTGATTTAGATATTCAACTAGCATTTTTACTTGAGTGCTTTTGCCGCAACCATCAATGCCTTCAAAAGAAATAAATATTCCCCTAGAAATAGACATTCTTATCATCTTTCGCAATCATAATGACAAATTCACCTTTAGNTTTCTTACTATTGAATTGTAATAGCAATTCAGAAACCGTACCTCTAAATATCTCTTCATATTTTTTACTTATTTCTCGACAAATCACTGCAGGTCTATCTCCAATATATTTCAGTATATCATTTAATGTTTTTTGAACTCTATTAGGACTTTCATAATAAATAACAGTCGCATCGATATTTCTTATTTTTTCNAACTTTCCTTTTCTTCCCTTTTTTTGCGGAAGAAAGCCTTCAAATATAAATCTATCTGTTGGTAAACCTGAACAGACTAATGCNGCAATGAAAGCTGATGGGCCTGGCACAGATTGAACTAAACAATTTACATCTATTGCAGCTCTGATTAATCGATATGCTGGGTCACTTATCCCAGGAGTTCCTGCATCTGTAACTAAGGCTAGATCTTTTCCAGAATTCAAATGTTCAATTAGTTTAGGTATTCTAGCAAATCGATTATGCTCAAAATAACTTATAGTTTTAGTATCTATTTTATAATGAGATAGAAGTTTTNTCGTTCTGCGCGTATCTTCAGCAGCAATAAGTGGTGATTCACTTAAAACTCTAATAGCGCGAAAAGTAATATCTTCTAGATTTCCAATCGGGGTTGATACGATGTAAAGNACACCTTTTGATTCCATAAATTATATCTTACTAAGTGCCTTATCTATCATTGATATCCCCTGGTCTATCTCAGACTTTGATATATTTAAATGAGGTCGAAATCGTATAGAATTATTTCCACATCCGAGCATCAAAGTTCCTTCGGTTGCAATATTTTCAATAGTTTTATTTCTGATATCCATGGATGGTAAATCAAATGCAGCAAATAAACCTTTATTTCTTACGTTTGATACTAAATCAGGATAATTTTGATTTAATGTTGATAATCCGCTAGATAAATAATTTCCATTCTCTCTAGCTTTTGAAACTAAATCTTCAGATTCAATAATTTCTAAATAAGCTGTACANCGAACCATGTCCACAAGATTTCCACCCCAGGTTGAATTAAGCCTATTTGATTCTTTAAATACATGNTCACCTGCTTCATCTAATCGATTGCTCGCAAATATNCCACAAACCTGTGTNTTTTTNCCNAANCTGATAATNTCAGGNCTNGTATCATTTANNTNACANTTGCAATCTGAATTCAATGAANATGAATTTGNTGTAAANAGNTGNTGNGCCCACATTTCTCCNGTAATNCCTACTCCAGTTTGNACTTCATCGTAAATAAGNAAAAACTCATGTTCTTNNGANAATNNTTTTANTTCTTTAAAAAATTCNCATCTAAAATGATTATCNCCNCCCTCTCCNTGTATNGGCTCNATAATTANNCCAGCTATATCATCTTNATNNTNNANNAAAGAAGANTTTATTTGTTCTAATGATTNTTTTTCAGCATTNATNACTTTTTCTAANGATTCNNCATCTANGNGGAAAGTGAATTTTAGGATTATCTATNCGTGGCCAATCAAATTGNGGNAAATACATNGTTTTNCTNGGATCNGATGAGTCTGTAAGACTCATNGTATATCCAGATCTTCCATGAAANCATTCTTTAAAATGAATAATTNTAGATCCTTTTTCACCTTTACCTGCTGCTAGATTTTTTCTGACTTTCCAATCAAAAGCTGCTTTTAAAGAATTTTCCACTGCTAAAGCGCCACCTTCGACATAAAAAGCATAAGGTAAATAGTCAGGCTGAGCTACTCTACCCATAGTAGTTACAAATTCAGCCATTTCTTTTGAATATATATCTGAATTTGCAGGTTTATTTAACGCTGAGGAGATAAAACGATCTTTATTGTCAACCACGTAGGGATGATTGTATCCTACTGGCATCGATGCTGTCATTGAAAATAGATCTAGATACTCTCTTCCATCTCTTTTATCAACAAGCCATGCACCATGACTCTTTTCTAAGTCGACTACAGGTGACATGCCATCAGCTAAAATATATTTTTCAATTTGGTTTCTTATTTTATTTGAACTCATCTNATCTAACTCCTAATATANAGTAATATAAATTATTTATCTAAATTGAATTCTATNCCTTGNGCCAAAGGTAGATCCTTACTCCAATTAATAGTATTTGTTTGCCTTCTCATGTATTGCTTCCATGAGTCAGAGCCAGACTCTCTACCTCCACCAGTTTCCTTTTCTCCTCCAAATGCACCNCCAATTTCAGCCCCAGAGGTCCCTATGTTAACGTTAGCAATACCGCAATCACTACCTCGATTTGATAAGAATGTTTCTGCATTNCTTATNNTTGTTGTAAATATTGACGAAGACAANCCCTGGGGAACATTNTTATGCAAATCCATAGCCTCATCAATTGTACTGTATTTCATTACATAAAGAATAGGTGCAAAAGTTTCTTTTTGAACAATTTCCCATTTATTTTGAGCGCTAACTATTGCTGGAGTAACAAAATGCTTATTTGAAGAAACTACGTTCCCACCAAAAAGNACTTTNCCNCCTGAAGCGGTAACCATTTCTATGGCTTTTAAATAATCATCAACGGCTTGTTGATTTATAAGTGGGCCCATTAATGTNTTACTATCNAGGGGATTTCCAATAACTACCTGCTTATATGCATTTATTAGTTTANTTATAAATGAATCGTGTATCGACTCATGAACGATTATTCGCCTAGTGGACGTACATCTCTGNCCAGCTGTCCCTACAGCTCCAAAAACAACTGCAGGTATAGCAAGTTCTATTTCAGCGGTTTCATCAATGATAATTGCGTTATTTCCGCCTAATTCTAATATAGTTTTACCAAATCTCTCTGAAACTGTTTTATTTACATGTCGACCCATTGAGGTCGATCCAGTAAATGATATAAGATTAAGTCTAGAATCTTGAATCATTTGCTCGCCAATAATTGACCCCTTGCCTATAACGATTGAAAAAATACCACTATAACCATTTTGGCTCATAACTTGATTGCAGATATTCTGAATAGCAATAGCACAAAGCGGTGTAGATGAAGATGGCTTCCAAATTGTTGTATTTCCACATATAGCCGCAATAAAAGCATTCCAAGCCCAAACAGCAACTGGGAAATTAAAAGCAGATATTACCCCAATTGGTCCAAGGGGATGCCACTGCTCATACATACGATGATCTGGTCTTTCAGAATGCATTGTTTTGCCGTACAACATTCTAGATTGACCTACTGCAAAGTCAGCAATATCAATCATTTCTTGAACTTCGCCATCACCTTCTTGCTTTATTTTACCCATTTCCATAGAAACTAAAGTTCCTAAGGAATCTTTATTTGCTCTTAACGCATCTGCCATTTGNCGAACAAGTTGTCCNCGAATAGGNGCTGGAACTTTGCGAAAATCCTCGAAAGCTTTAATAGANTCACTAACAACATTATTATAATCATCTTCGTTTGATTGATATACAGAGGCAATCTCTTTTTTATCAGATGGATTTATTGATTTTAGNAATCCTCCNCTATCAGAATTAGACCAGTTATCTTTTCCTGANCAGGCGCCATAGTTAATCTTATCAATTCCAAGTTCTGAAAGAATATTATTCAATAGTTAGCCTCTTAGAATACTTTTCATTAAAGTTATAGGTATAAANCAACAATTAGGACCAATGGGCTAGTGAAAATGAGTGAGTCAAACCGATCTAACACACCACCATGNCCAAGAAGTAATTTACCCGAGTCTTTTACTCCGGCATCACGCTTAAACATAGATTCAACAAAATCACCAAGCTGGCCNAANACACCAGTAATTATTGTTAAAATAATAATATGTGAAAAACTAAGATTATAATGAANNAAATTTAGTTCATTCATTATATAAAAGGATAAAAANGAACCAAATATTCCACCTAAAAAACCNACAACTGTTTTTTTAGGACTGATACGTTCTATCANTTTTTTCTTACCCCATAGCATCCCAAATGTATAGGCTGCAGAATCACAAATCCAGACTGATATAATCATAGAAAATGTAAAATTTGCACCATTCATACTATCCCAATTTCTCAAGGCTATCANCGTTCCTAGCAATACTGCAACATAGATAACACCTGACAAGGTAATTGAAATATTGTAAATAGGATTATTATTAAATGAGAACATTTCCCATAATAAATAAATAACAATTAAAAATAATATAATAGGTAACACAATACCATCGTTTAAATAAGGAAATTGACTATAGAAATAACATATAAGTAGTGCCAATAATANACCAATCACTGAGTTTGGTTTATTCCCANCTTCATCNTGTTTATTTAAATTATAAAATTCGATTAGAGCCAGGCAAATAACCAGTGTCACGAAAACAGTAAAATAAAATCCACCAACATTTAATAAATAAATTACAGCTGGTATACCAAGAAGTGTTATTGGAAGTCTATTTAGGAATGTACTTTTCATTTAAACCAAAACCTCAACTGCTTTAGGAAGCATCCTAACTTTAAATGGAGTAGATCCAATAATTTCNCCATCAATATTTAAAGGACTNTCTTCTTCTGGGGTTATATTGAAGGCCTCCACTTGTCTATAATCNACGCCTGGATCACCTATATGGGCACCTGAAAAAATTTTAGGAAAAAGCCTTAATAACCTTATTCGACTAACTTTTCTAACAATAATTAGATCAATTAATCCATCATCTAGTTTTGCTAATGGAGCCATGCGCATTCCTTTGCCCGTATGAATCGTATTNCATCCAATAATAAAAGCAAAATCTGCACCAATCATATTTCCATCAATCTCAACTCTAGCAAACCTTTTTTTATGTCGAAGNACTTCAATTATTGATGCAANATTATATCTCTGAGTTCCCATCCAGCGAAATTTTTCCGCTAAAGTATTTGCATCAGTAGCCATTCCCCAACCGACAATATTAAAGCCATAGTAAATAGTTCCATCGGCATTGCACTCAAAAATATCTAAAGGACGAGTTTTTCCTTCGATAATTCTTTTTGTTGCATCGATTGGATCTAAGCAATCAAGATCATACATAAAAGAATTGCCAGTTCCGCCAGTAATAAGACCAATTGGAAATTTAAAATTATCTTCGCGATTCATTAATCCATTAATTGATTCATGCAATGTTCCATCTCCACCAATACAACAAAAACCATTATATCCATCCATAGGTAATTCTTTTGCAAGATCTCGCGCATGCCCAGCATATTCAGTTTCAATTATAGTTAGTGCTATATTTGCATTATCAAANAAAGGAACGACTTTTNNAAGAATTTCTTTTCCTTTTTTAATTCCACCGTGCGGATTNACTGTTAAATAATATTTTTTCAAATTATTCTATNTGCTTCATGTATTTATTATCGCCAAACTCTATTACTTCTATTTTTACTTTTGTAGTTCCTTGCTCAATAAAGCCAAGTTTTTTTGCTGCACCATAAGAGCAATCTAGTATCCTTCCTTTAATGTAAGGACCTCTATCATTAATTCGTAATATAAGTGATTTATTATTCTCTAAGTTCGTTACGCGAGCTATTGTATTCAAAGGAAGAGTTTTATGCGCAGCTGTTAGCCCATACATATCATAGACTTCGCCATTTGCAGTTAACTTTCCATGAAAATCTTTTGCATAAAAAGAACTTACGCCATTGATAACCTTACGATGCTTAATATTCGATTTTGTTTTTAAAGAAACTGGAGTTTTATTTTTTGATTTAGATGGTTTTTGTGGCCCTGTTCGATATCTAGGGGAACTTGTGCATGAGTAAATAAAGAAACTCAGTATAAATATGAAAAAATATTTACTCATAAATCAATTGTATTTTGATACTTTTCCTATCATATCATCTATAGAATCCCATTTAGATTTTTCTATCCATTTATTCAAAGAATCAACCATATTTTCACCAATTCCTGGGTTCCTATAATTTGCTGTACCAACCTGAACTGCTGTAGAGCCAGCTAATAAATATTCTGCAACATCCTCAGATGAAACAATACCTCCAATTCCNACTATTGGGATTGAAAGTTTGTCATATAATTTATTAACTAAAGCTAATCCTATTGGTTTAATTGCGGGACCTGACAAACCACCATACGTAGTATATATATTACTTTTGCCGCTATTTGAATTTATGCTCATACCAACTAGTGTATTGATTGCAGATACTGCGTCCGCTCCCTCATTTTGCGCACTCATTCCAATAGAAACTATATCTGATACATTAGGACTTAATTTCATTATTAATAGTCTCTTTGTCCTTTTTCTAAGTTCTGAAGTAAGCTTAGCGGTCATATCGCAATCAACNCCAAATTCCATTCCACCTTTTTTAACATTTGGGCATGATATATTAATCTCATAACCCGCAATATCAGAAGAAATTGATTCAATTTTTTCTATTACTCTGATATACTCATCAATATCTGTACCTGCTACATTCATAATAATTTTAGTTTTGATATTTTTATAGATNGGTATCATTTCANTTATATATTTATCAACTCCAATATTTGCAAGTCCAATAGAATTAATCATGCCTGAAGAGGTTTCTACTATTCGNGGTGGCGGATTTCCTTCTCTTGGGTTTAGAGTGATAGANTTAGTTACAATTGCACCCAATTTTTCAACATCAACTAACTCAGGTATTTCTGTTCCATAGCCGAAAGTTCCAGAAGCTACCCAGATGGGATTTTCAAAAGAAATTNNNCCTATCTTAACTTTTGNATTACTCAAAATATATATCCTTNGCTTCATATACNGGNCCATCAACGCAAACTAATGAATATTTTTGGTGATATGTATGTTCATCTAGGTTATTTGTTACATTATGTATTACGCATCCTTGACATAACCCGACTCCACAGCCCATATANCTCTCAACAGATAATTGAGTATNTATGTTTTTATCTATTGAATAATCACGAATTGCTATCATCATTGCTTCTGGACCGCATGCATACAAATAAGGGTTTTTATGACTTTTTATAATTTCATCTAAGGGAGTCATAACAGTTCCATGNTCACCTATGCTTCCATCGTCTGTAGTAAGATATATATTTTTATCCGGATCATGTTTCATGAATTGCTCATTTGAGTTACGTGCGCCAATGATAATTGCGTGATCCACATTTGAACGTTCACATTGGTNTTTCAAATTAAGTATGGGTGCCAGTCCAACTCCACCACCGATTAGAANAGGAAATGTATCTGAATCCCAATTTGAAAAAGTATTGCCAATTGGCCCCAACAGTTCAACGCTATCACCTTTATTTTTCTTTGATAAAATATTTGTAACATCACCAAATATCTTATAAATAATCGATATATCNTTATCTTTAACAGATGCTATACTCATTGGACGNCGTAAGGGATGACCCCACGAATCATTCGCAAGTATNCTGATAAATTGACCAGCNCCAACATATTTTGAAGNAATATTTGGCGCATCAAAAACCATTTCCCAAATATTATCAGCAATCTGCCNGTTTAGTTTGATATTTACTTTCTCAATAATCATTAGTTAGATAGTGTATCGGTTAACACTGAATTTAATAATGCAATTCTTTTTATTGATTCCTTTGCTTGATCAGACCTGTCGTGATATTTGATTAGCCATTTATAATACTTTAATGCGCTATCTGGTTTAACCCAAAAATAATCATACTGATATGCAAGAAAAAATGCTGCTTTTGCGCTTATTTCTGAAATTGTATCACTATTTACAATTTCAAGATAATTTTCCATAGCTAGCACTGGATCTTTCTGCCATTTATTTTCTGCTTCAATTAGTTTATCTAAAGACAATTCATTGCTCATTTTATACGATGAATCAGACTTAACGATTGCTTGAGCATAATCAGTTTGAGAAAAATCTGATATAATTTGATTTTTGATCAATCTTGATTCTGTTTCTCTATCTAATTGATCAAGAATTATTGACTTTGCATATAATCCTTTAGTGTAAAGTATTGATTTAGGTGCATATTCAATCAATTGATCCAGGTAGATAAGACCTGAATCTATCCTTGAGAAATGAAAAGATTCTAGTTCAGCTATTCCATAAAGAATATTTGCAAAATCGTCTTCATTCTTAATATTTAATGTTGATATTCCTAGAGAGTCTACGAGCGTATTCATACCAATAAATTCATTATATTGATCGACTAAGGAATTATATACATTAATTTCTTTCGTTCTTAGTGCAGCTGCCTTAACAAATCTAGATTGTGAATATTCCTTCTGAACCATGCCAAAGTACTGAAGCGCTGTATCTAAATCCCATTTTTCATTAATCTCAATATTTCCCAACATATAATAAGCCTCAGCTGAAATCTTAGTCCGAGGGTAGTCTTGAGGCAATGATTCTAACCGATTATTCGCTTCTTTGTACATATCTTGTTGATTATATAGCTTGATTAGCTCTAATTCAAGATCACCAAAAATAGACTGATATCGATCATCTATAAGCATATTTTTTATTGAATCGGTGGCCTTATCAAGATTTTCTTGCAATCTGTAGATTTGAACTGTTCTTAAATGGGATTCCTGAATATGTTTTTCTGTTTGAGAGTTTTTAATCACTTGTTGATATGCAGATAAAGCACGATCGTATTCCTTTCTTTCAAAAGAAATTTCAGATATCCGATAGTATATCAGTCCTTTTTCAAGGGGATCAGTAATATTTTCAGCAGCTTTTTCTAAAAAATCCATGGACTCGTATTCCATTTTTTGCTCAACATAAATCTCAGCTATTGATTTATAAATTTTTGCTTTTGTATTTAAATCTAAATCTTTATCAACTAATGTATTTAAATCATTGATAGCAGGCTGAACCTTACCTTGCTTCCATTTTATCATTGCACCCCAAAATTCATAATCTAAAAAATCATTCGGGAATTCCTCTCTTATTATAGAAAGTGTTTCCATAGCATCTTGAAGCTCATTTCTGTAGTAATAAGATTGAGTAATTAAAAGCAAAGCTTTGCTTCGGAATTTAAATTCTAAATTATTGTTTAGAACAATTTGAGATTTCTCAATAACCTTTTGATAGTTATCTAGTGCGCTATTTGGAATTTTATCGCCTTGTGCTTCCATACGGATTTTTTCTGCTTTAATAAAATATTGTTCTGCATTATAGAAAGTATTAAAGTAACCTTTCATACTGGCGCAAGAAGAGAAAAATAAAGAAATGATGAATAATAAAGTGGTTAGATAAATATGATTTTTACGCATATTATTATAGTAGAAGTTCCTTCATTATGAGTATTAATTAAAAATAATTTATTATATGAATTTTAAATACATAATTGGTGGTTTGATTTACGTATCAATTTCTTATGCACAGTCAGAGATATTTCAAACGAATCCTGGCTATATAGTGGTAGAATCAGATACATCCTCAGTGCCAATATATGTAGATGGCGTACTTATGGGCCATACTCCACTTAATAACCCAATACCTGTATTACAAGGCTCTCATAGTATAAGTCATCATCCACCATCCTTAAAAGATCCATTTATCCAATATGGATTGATCGATGGAATGAAGCAAGTTTACGTGTTTAGTGAAGACACGGTACGAGTTTACCTAAACACGATGCTCTTAGAAAAAGAATTAAAAAGAGTCAAAGCAGAATATCAGTATACGAATTATATAGGAATTGGATTGATTTTCCTATTGATCTGGCAATTATGGATCATTTCAAGTTAATTCATTTCTTGATATGACTTGAAACCTCTGTAAATTTATTTATGTCAAATAGTGAAAATTTAGATAATTCAGTAAAATTTAGAGTTGATTACACTTGGCCAAAAGAGGGATCAACAAGAGATTGTCCTAAATGCAATGAACCAATGCAATTGCAAGCCAATGTGAATGAATATTATGGAAAACCATGGTGGTGCCATGGCTGCCAATGGCAGTTTTCCGAAGAAGAATTAAAAGACTGATTATACAGATTATTTCAGACTTCACTGAAGTCTTTCATGTAATAATCATCACCAGTTTCATAAATATTTGTTAACTATATAATCATATGAATATCAAAGATACCATTCAAAACAAATTAGAAGAACATATTGAGGTAAAATATATTGAGATCAGTGATACTACTGGTCGACATGTAAATCATCATAATTTTGATGGTGGCCATCATTTATCAGCTATTATTGTTTCTAATAACTTTAAATCAATAGATCTCATTGATAGACATCGNATGGTATATAATGCTCTAAGTTCATTAATTAAAAATGAAATTCATGCCTTNAGTATGAAAACCTTTACAGAATCTGAATGGAATTCNCATGTCACTTGATATATTAACTATAAATTATAATGATAAAAATGCAGACAAATTATTTGAAGAATCATTAAAAAATACTGGATTTGCAGTTATCAAAGATCATCCCATTTCTTCAGATCTTATTAATCAGGTATATGAAGAATGGAAAAATTATTTTTCTAGTGAATCAAAAATTGATTACATATTCGATGAAACAAAGCAAGATGGTTATTTCCCTTATCTCACTGAAAATGCAAAAGGATCTACAGCAAAAGATCTAAAAGAATTTTACCACATATATCAATGGGGTCGATTACCAGAAATGATTGGCCCTAAAACAATGAATTTATATGGTGAATTAACTAATGTCGCTTCTACATTTTTAAGTTGGGTACAAAAAAATGCGCCAGATTTTGTTACTAAACTATTTTCTATTCCTTTAAAAGATATGATTTATCAAAGTCAATCCAATTTACTTCGTATAATTCACTATCCACCATTATCTGGAAATGAAGAAATAAATTCAATACGTGCCGCTGCACATGAAGATATTAATTTATTAACAGTGTTAGTTGCAGGTAGCCAGCCCGGCCTTCAAGTTTTAGATAAAAATGGAAATTGGCTAGATGTAAGCACTAATAAAAATACAATCGTTATTAACTCGGGCGATATGCTTAAGATGGTATCAGATAAGTATTATCCCTCAACTACTCATCGAGTCATTAACCCAGAACCAAACTCAAACTTAAGTCGCTATTCTATGCCACTATTCCTTCATCCAAGAGATGAGGTTGTATTAAATAAAAATTATACTGCGGGTTCTTATTTGCAAGAACGTCTGCAAGAGATAGGACTAAAGTAACAAAGAATTATTTTGCTAGCATAGCGTCCCGTTTTGCTTTGAATTCTGCCTTTTCGCTCCATGCTGGCCATTTATCATGCTGAGATAATGCATAGCCTACCCTAAACAAAATTCGCGCATCTTGGACCATGCCCGTATAATCCCAATCGGGTTTAACTTCATCGCTAACTTGATGGTAATGGTTTTTTGTGTAATCATCTTTCATCTCCATACCAAAATCTTTTCCTTTACGTACAACATCAATGCCACCATCAACATATAGAGCTGGAACTCCTTGCTTTGCAAATTCAAAATGGTCTGAACGATAATAGAATCCTTTTTCAGGCTCTGCATCGGGAATTAAATACTTTTTATCTTGCGTCGCTGCAAATTCTAACACCTGATCTAATTCAGAATTACCTTTTCCAACTACAACTAGATCCTTTGTTTTACCATAGGTATTCCCCATTGCATCAACATTTACTACAGCAATGGTCTTTTCAAGCGGATATAGAGGATTTATGCCATAGTATTTAGCACCTAGAAGACCTTGCTCTTCAGCTGTAACAGCAAGAAATAGTACACTTCTTTTTGAACCTTCGCTAAGTTGAGTAAAAGCTTCAGCTGCTGCCATCACAATAGCCGTACCTATGCCATTATCATTTGCTCCATTATATATCTGGTCACCTTTTAATTTTTTATTTATCCCGATATGATCCCAATGCGCAGTATAAATAATATATTCATCCTTAAGTATTGGATCAGAGCCCTCGTACTTTGCAATAAAATTATTGGAACTAAACCGTCTGACGAAATTAACCATTCTACTTGTGAATTTTGATTTTAATGGAACTGCCTTGAAATCAGAAGAAACTGCTTGTGTTTTACTTTTCTGAAAATCTAAACCATTCATTTTAAATAATCTTTCTGCAGATTCAATAGGTATCCAACCTTGGAAGGCTAAAGGTTTTTGGCTTTTATCTTCAATTGTTAACTGCTCACCTACATAGCCATTTTGTAAAACTGAAAATGGATATCCAGCGGGAATAGTTTCGTGTACTACTATTACTCCTGCAGCACCTTGCCTAAGACCTTCTTCAAATTTATACGACCAACGTCCATAGTATGTCATCGCGTTTCCACCAAACATTGATTCATCTAACTCGCCATCTTTCATTATAGGAGGATCGTTAACTAATACCACAACTATTTTCCCTTTTGCATCTACACCTTCATAATCATTCCATCCATACTCTGGTGCATTTACACCGTATCCACAAAAAATCATATCAGCTCTTCTTAAGTTAACAGATTTATTGGTTCTATACGTATTTCCAATAATATTTTCACCTGTCTTCATTACCCATCTTTCATCATCTGTTAAAAGCTGTGCTCTTAATTCAGATGTTACACCTAACATTGTTGCTTTTTGAATCCATGTACCGTCTGGGTTACCTGGCTTTAATCCAGCAGCAGCAAACGATTCAGTTAAGTATTCTATGGTTTTAGCTTCACCTTTTGTGCCTGGTGCACGCCCTTCGAACTCATCAGATGCCAACGTTGAAATATGCTTTTCAAGTACTTCAGCTGTTATTTTTTCTTGCGCATCCAACACGTCAGATGCATGAACATATTTATCCCAACCCTCGCGTTCTTTTGCGCATGAGTATAGGAGTAAGCATAGAGGTAACATTAATCTTAATTGTTTTACAAGCATAAAGTCTCCAAGATTTTTTAGTTAATCTGTATATTAGTTATTGAGATGAATTATTGGCGGCTAATTTCGAGTTTCCAAACGATTGATACAAGACCGATAACAGAAAAATTAAAACAATCGCTTTTTGGGCCAATACATTAAAAATCAATGAAATTTCAGACAGTTCTGGTTTAGGGGCAAATTCAAGAACTAGTATGTATAAGAATATCGATATAGCAAAAAATAAATAGCCTATGCCATAACGACTGGAAAGCCGATCATCCTTAAATAAAACAATAGATAAGAGTAATGAGGATAGTAAAAATGATCTAAATGCCCAGTTTACAAAAAATATATGCGGTGTAAATAAAACATTATGGGGTGTAAACCCTACACCAATAAAGCATAAGGCTCCAAGAATGCCTAAGCCAGACCCTATTTTAGCCATGATTCCAAGTGAATCGTAATTGTAAGATTTCATTAAATAGTAGAAATAAATTGAAAATGTTATCCCTACAACAAATAAAGATCCACTAAAAAAGATCATTGCAAGAAAATTGTCAGTTGATAGTTTACCTAGATCGCTAAAAAAGTTTTGTGTGAATGAGTATCCTAGAGTATCAGGGTCTCGAACAGTTCCTCCAGCATAGAAAATAATCGATATTGCTGTAAAAATAAGGTAAAGCATGACACCAAGCCGTGGCATCTGGACTATAAACACTCTATTTGAAATCATTTTATGAATTTTACAAAAATGTTAACGCTTTAATTTCACAGTTTGCACTATTCTACCACCCTTCGGATGATAGGCATTGATCGTCACAGATCCACCTCGTGGACCCTGAATCAGCCAGGTTACTTCTGTCTCGCCATTCCCCGATATATGTCCAGCGTCTTTTTCTTGCTTTTCATCTAAGATCGTGACATTGTTTGCACTGCTTAAATTGACTCGAACCGGCACAGCTCTATTATTATTTTTTCGGATCGCTAATTCTGTTGGCTGAAAACCTTTATTTGATATAGTCACTGTTAAGCGATAATTATCATTCTTTAGATAGGTTTGTTCGACATCTGCTATTTCAAGTAATGGCATCGCCCGTGCTTGCATCAGCATAAAATCAACATTGCGATCTACTTCTCTTTGTAAGAATTCAGATAGAGGATTATTTTGACCAAACTTTTTCCATCCACCTATTTCAACTTTACCTAAAGTTGGATGATTAAAGGCTTTCCATTCTTTAAAGACCCTTCCTTTCATTGTTTTGTCATTGTATATCAGTTGCTCTGTTTGAGAAACGCGCCCGTCCTCATTCAGGTCATCTCCAAAGCGATAGATCTCATTCGCAAAGGCCATAATACCAAATAATTCATACATCCCATCCAAAGACCCTCCATATGCAGCATAATTATCATTGATATCATCATGTCCATAGAAATTACCAAGCCCATCAAATGGGTCCATTCCTTTGATCTCACCTTTCTTGTTCCGAGTCAGTTGTCCTTTGCCTCGATTTTTAGAACCCCGTGGCCAGTTCCATTGGTAAACAGATGTGGCAAGAGGATATTCAGTTACTTTAAGGCCTCGTTCGGATAATGCCATATACAAGCTGAGATCTACTCCTGGAAGTTTTAGCTCTGGAACTGATGGCGGACGAAGGATCACTCCTCCCGTTGAGTGCAAATGTTGTGATGCTGCAATATTTGGATGTGCAGCGATAAAATCCAATGCGCTCCGTAATTCTGATTCAGACCCTGGAAATGGTCCAGAACCACGTTGGTTGATATTCCAGTTTCCTGGATAATTACGATTCGGGTCGATTCCACCTGGCCAATCTTCATTGTATTTGTCATCTCCATCATTGTCGATCCCTTCGCTATAACGTTTATAGAAAGGACCTTTATCGTCAGGTTTACGTACTCGTAATAGTCGATCATCCTTTTCATCTTTAACCCAGTTACCTGATGGATCCTCGACACGCATCTGAAGAGCCATATTATCTCCATCTAGATCTTCTGGAGGGTCCTCATCACTTTGACCGTCGTTATCATCATCCCATGGTCTTAAGGTTGAATCTCGTGGTCTTAAAGGAGTATTGTGTTGATATTCTGATCCATCCGGAATCAGATTTGGTACAATATAAAAAACGCGTGTTTCACGTAAAGCTTTTATATCACGAGCATTTGAAGTCAAAA
>PASX01000045.1 GCA_002713455.1 Fidelibacterota bacterium | reverse complement strand
CACCGAATGCACCCGCTCCTACTACAGCAATATGACCTTTCTTACTTTTCATTACCTTAGATTTTGTCATAGCATGTATTGGGTTCGCTAATGCAGCCATCATTGATGTTTTCACAAAACTGCGGCGATCCATTTAACCTCCTTTTNNTAAATAGANAAGTAATNACNAAACATACTNTANTTTTAGNTTTAAATAATATTAAAAATAATTAATCGAATTGCAATAATTGTCAATGCGACTTTAAATAAAATTTTAAATGTTTCTTCAGGAAGTTTACCTAACATCATTTTTCCAAATTTTGTGCCAAAATAGACAGAAATAATNAGTGGAATCAAAATTTGCCAATCTGATATATAGGTNACATTAAATAAAATTATAAAAATTGGAATCTTTCCAATATGACCAATTGCTTGGCACGCTGCTTTGGTTGCGATGATTGATTCTTTTTTCAGACCTTTATTTATAAAAAAAGGAGCAATCAAAGGACCTGCTGCACCAATAAAGACTGTTACTAACCCGCTAAGTCCACCCATAGCAAAAAAGGCGCGGTCCGATACTGGCTTTCCCTTTTTTCTGATATAAAGAAACCATACGATATAAATACCAATCAATGGTTTAAGAAAATCAATTTTTATTTGGCTTGCTGATGATACTTCATAGTATAGCATTAATCCGTATATAAGAAATGATGCTAAAATCAAGCCTGGTATAATTCCATTAAAAAATCGTTTTAAAATCCCCCAGGATATGTGGTCTTTAAATACTGTTGTCCGAGTTACATTACTTACTAATTGGACTATTCCATGATATGCCACAACAAGATAGCCATCAGGCAAAATAATTGCCATAATACCTAATAATGTTATGCCACCACCCATGCCAATAATAGCAGACAAGATAGATGTTAAAAAAGCTGCAACAATTAAAGTTATTGATTCTAACATATTAGTAAATTTAAATCTATCTTAATTGAAAAAGATTTACTAATAAATGATTCTTAAGCGTCCAGAACAGTTCCATGGAAATTCAAAAAAACGTCCTTTTTTCGAAGGATGGTATCATAAAATGTCTACATCTAATGGAGATACACTTGTCTTAATTCCAGGAATATATCGTAGTGGAGTTAATAGCAATGAGACTGCTTTTCTAATGGTATATCAAGGCTCAAATGGACATTTTGACTACATACCTTACCCTGCGAGTGACTTTAATTGTGAAAGTAGAGACTATTCACTCTTTTTAGGAGAAAACTATTTTTCCTTAAATAAAATAGACTTGAAAGTCAAAACAGACAAAATTAATCTTACTGGAACAATTTTAAGTGAAGATTTGAAGCCTTGGCCCGTAACTTTATTTGAACCAGGATGTATGGGTTGGTATTCATATGTTCCTACAATGGAATGTTTTCATGGGATTTTAAGCATGGGTCATACTTTACGTGGACAAATTAAGTTAAACGATTCCAATATTAATTTTGATGAAGGTATAGGATATATTGAAAAAGATTGGGGGAAAAACTTCCCAAAGAATTGGGTCTGGGCGCAATCAAATCATTTTCATGAATCTGACCTGAGTGTATCAATTTCTCTTGCTACAATACCATGGAAAAGATCTCAATTTTCTGGATATATAGTGGGAGTCCAGCATAAAAATAATTTGTATCGATTTACACCATACCGCAGATCAAAGATTACTCATATACAATTTGATGGAAATTCATTAGAGTGGCATTTAAAGAATGGACAAACAGAAGTCCAATTCAATATAGAGCGTGGCTCAAAAAGTAGCTTACTTTATGCACCCGATGAAACAGATATGGTTCCAAAAGTTGCCGAATACCTTGATGGTAGAGTTAGTTGCAAATTAATTATTGATGGCAAAACTATTATTAAAGATCAAACTAATAAAGCTGCTCTTGAAATGATAGGCGATACCGATACACTTGTAGCAAGTATCAAATAAAAAATAATTTAATTATTAAGCTTGTGCTCTTGTAAATACTGGCTCGAATGGAGTTGATAAACTCGAATCATAGCTATATCCGTCCAGATTAAAATTGATAATATCATCAGGCTTATTAATCTGATTTTGTATAATATATCGGGCCATCATTCCGCGGGCTTTTTTTGCGAAAAAGGATATAATTCGTGGTTTACCATTTTTGATATCTTTAAATATCGGNGTGATAACCGATGCATTAAGNCCTTCATTATCAATTGATTTAAAATATTCAACTGATGCACAATTAATAATTGTTTTTTCTTTATGATCCTTTAGTTCATTTGAAAGTGAACTAGATAACTTTTTACTCCAGAATTCGTACAAATTATTACCAAGCTTATTTTTTAATTTGGTCCCCATCTCCAATCTATAAGGCATCATCAAATCAAATGGTTTCAAAACACCGTAAAGTCCTGAAAGTATACGTGTGTGGTTTTGAGCAAATGATAATTCTTTCTCATTTAACAAGTCTACATTTAGACCAGAGTAAGTATCCCCTTGAAAAGTAAAAACGGCTTGACGTGATTGTGATTTTTCAAATGGGAGCTTCCAATTTTGATACCTTTCCCAGTTTAAAATTGACAAATTTTCACTTATACCCATTAGAGATTGTAAATCTCCAGGCTTAGAATCTTTAAGTATAGAAACTAAATGTTTTGAATCATTCAAAAATTCTGGAAGAGTTGATGTGGTATTTTGTGCATTACATTCTTTGCTAAGCTTTTTTGCTGGTGATAAAACCGTAATCATATAAATAGTATCCTAATTATTTAGTTTATTGAACAGGAAATTTTATTACTTCATCATTGAGAAAAAAAGGGAATTTTATTCAAGACTGAAAAACTTCTCCATTAACTTTATCTATACCTTTTTTAAATATTTGATCAAAAATTCCATCAAGAATCTTTAATCGATCAATTTCTGATCGTGTTGAAATCAAAAGTAGTTCAATTTCGTTGGGCAATTGAATATGCTCTATTAATTCAAAAGATTGTTTTTTATTCATATGCCGTTCAATTTGACTAACTAATCCCAGATGTAATAGTAATTTTAAATATTTCTCTTTTAACTTATCAAATTGATCATCAATTGCTTCGATTTTATCTTTTTGATATTCCACTTCACCGATATTTAAATCATTTTCAATTTTATTTGAATGTATTTTAAAAATTCTTTGGCCTTTTGTAATAATATCCATCTCCCCATTCGGATAGGTCTTAATTATTTCTGATACTGATAAAGAGCATCCAAAGCTTGCCAAGCCTTTATCCATAGAATAAACCATTCCAAATTCTTGATCTGAGGATATACAATCATTGATTAAGGTTTTATACCGCTCTTCAAATATATGAAGTGGAACAACCTTTGTTGGGTAAGCAACAAGATTTAGTGGAAATAATTTTAGACTACCCATTAATTGAAATTAAAAATATTATTACTTAGATACCTTAATTGTATCTTCATTAATTTCAACTTTATACTGAACTAAATTAGATTTTGCAGGACCTCGAGTAGGCGTACCTGAAAGATTAAATTCAGATCCATGGCTAGTACATCTAGACGATCCATTGTTAAATGCATCCAGTGATGCGCCAGCATGAGGACACCTTCTACTAAAAGCTAGTATAGAATTTTCAGATTGTCTAAATAAGAGCAAACCCTTACTATCAAAATCATTACCATTAGTAGCAATAGATCCATTTATCTCTTTGAGTTTATCAAAAGGCGCTTGATTTAAGTTAAATTCAATAAAATTTTTGTTTACATCTATAAAATCATCATCACTTACAAAATCAGTATTTTCATTTTCAACATCACTACATGATTGTAAAGTTGATAGAGCTAATGGAGCTGAACATAAAACAGCAAACTTACATGCCTCACCTATAAATTCTCTTCTTTTCATAACTAAACCTCAATTATTATATTAAAAAACATTTGCAATATTATGATTAAAATAATAAGTTTCAAACATAAATAACGCTCATAACGCTTAAAAAGGTTAAAAATTATGAAAAAAATATTATTTGCTAATTGTCTCGCTCTACTCTTTGCNTGCGAACTTCCCAATGTAGAAAATTCATCTGCTGAATTGATTGAAGGTGAAGTCATAATGGAAAATTTTGATAGTAATAATTTACTTAATTGGAACATTGTGAATGATTCAGTCATGGGAGGCAGGTCCCAAGCTACATTAAAATTAATTAATAATACCTATGCAAACTTCAATGGCTATCTTTCGCTTCAAAACAATGGTGGTTTTTCATCTATTAGAGCTTATTACCCACCAGATCTTACTAATGTTAAATCAATAGTTTTAAAAGTTAGAGGTGACGGTAGAAAATATAATTTTCGTATTCGAGGGAACACTGGAAACTGGGCTTCTTATACACATTCCTTTGATACTGTTGAAGGTGAATGGAATGAGATTGAATTGAAAATTGATGATTTTTATCCTGTATATAGAGGATATACTTTAAAAAATATGCCCCAACTTTCTGAAGTTATTATTAAAGAAATTGGAATAATGCTCTCTGATAAAATTGAAGGCTCCTTTAGTATTGATATTGATTGGATAATGGCTAAATAATAATTATAAAGCGTTAAGTAGGCGATCAATCTGCTTTTTTGTATTATAAATATGAGTTGAAATACGAATTGCATTATGACCATCTCTCTGGTGCTCATCAATATGTATGTTAACCCTTTTCTCTATCATAGGGACTGCCTTCATAGCATCTAAGCCCTCTTTTTCAAATATAGTAGATCCAGGAGCTGAAGTATTATAATTAGACCCACTTAGCAACTTAATTCCTTTTATTTCTTCAAGTCCTTTTTTTAGATAATCAGAAAGATACCTACATCTTTTTTCTATATTATCTAATCCAATTGAATTAATAAAGTTAATTGCAGGTAGTATCGCTGCACGCACTGGAAAGTCTTTTGTTCCTGGAGGATCAAAAGCTGGATTTTCTAATGTAGCATCCATAGTAAATGCTGATTTTATTCGGTTTCTTGAAGATTTTTTTATAAAAAGAAATCCCGTTCCTGAAGGGGCAAGAATCCATTTATGTAAACTAACAGAGTAGGCATCACACCCAAGATCATGAAGGTCTATTCTAAATTGTCCAACTGCCTGGGCTCCATCTACAAGAGTTAATATATCTCTATCTTTAGCCATAGAAACTATTTTTTTTACAGGGTAAAGATGTCCACCACGTGTTATATGACAAAAACTAATAGCTTTTGTTTTTGATGTTATTGAACTGGATAAACGGTCAACAACATCTGATTCACTTGTTAAGGGACTTGGAATAAATACCTTCTTAATGATTATTCCATCTTTTTGAGATCTGTACTCCCATGGTTTTAAACCTGCTGGATGTTCTTGTGATGTAATTATGACTTCATCTCCAGGCTGCAATTGAGTGCCTATTGTCTGTAGATGCAATGCTTCCGATGCATTTCGAGTAAGTACAATTTCATCTGGCAAAGTATTNAAAATTTTTGATAAGCCTGGAATAACCTTATTGGCAATCATATTCTGAAGGTCATGTTTACCATGTAAAGGTTCTTCTGAAATAGCTTTGTACCCATCCCTGACAGCATTGACAACTGCAGCAGGGGGCATTCCAAGGCTAGCATTATTCATATACGTGACACCTCGTTTAAGAATAAATTGAGATCTTACTTTTCTCCAATTAGTATCATCAACCCCTTCAGGAGCAGTAATGGGTTCNAAAATACTATTTTTTGCATAACCATTTTCTAGAGTGATTAGCGATGAAATTGCTCCGGCTATACCCGTTTTAAAAAAAGATCGACGCGTAAATTTTGAAGATGATGACATTAATTTTTAGNTGGTGAAGATCTTAACCATTGAATTTCCCAATACAAATCAAGATCTTTTTCANTATCATTAACTNGTAGAATTATAAATATTATTAAATAACCCTTGTGGNGCATTATAGGCCATTTCTAAACGATCAGGCTCAATTAATTTTGCTAAAGTTTTAAGCTGATCCTTTGTTTCATAAATCANACAGTTAAATTNATATNCACCATTTGTTTTTGTTGACTTAAATGACGCATTAAAAAAAGTTTGCTTACCATTTATGTCTAAAACTTTAAAAATATTATCTTTTTTAATAACGATCCAGCGTGCACGCTTAGGATTTAATTCTCTTTTAATTACCTTTCGATCGTCTCCGTATAATATCCCAATAGCATATTCTGTCCAAATACCTTCGATTGGATCTAGAGAATTTTTATTTTTTTTAAAGTACCTTTCATATCCTTCTTCTACAGGAGTTTTGTTATCAGTTTGCCTATCTATTAGAGATGAGGAACATCCTAAATGTATTAATATAAATAAGCATAGAAAAAGAGGTCTCATTATTAAAATAATTAATTGAAAATCATAACTACTATAAAAATTACTTCATAACGTCAGGCACATAATTATAATTGGATTTTGGCGGTCGCTCAACACTCTCTTCTACATCTCTATCAGGTAATTCAATAACTGGGTGATCAACTTCCTCATAATCAACAAGACTTAATAAATGAGTAATACAATTAATCCTGGCTTTCTTTTTGTTATCTGATTCAACAATATACCATGGACAAAACTCTGTATCAGTATGCTCAAGCATATTATCCTTAGCTTCTGAGTATTTATCCCATCTTTTCACAGACTCAAGATCCATAGGACTTAATTTCCAACCTTTTGTTCTATCGTCAATTCGGCCTTTAAAGCGACTCATTTGTTCTTGAGGTCCAACTGAAAACCAATACTTAACTAGTTGTATACCTGAACTAATTAACATTCTTTCAAACTCAGGGCATGTCTGTAAAAAATTAATATATTCTTTTTCAGTACAAAACTCCATTACATGCTCAACACCTGCACGATTATACCAACTTCTATCATAAATCACGATTTCACCGCCAGCTGGTAAATGATTAACATAGCGCTGAAAATACCATTGAGTTTTTTCTCTTTCAGTTGGTGCAGCCAAAGCGACAACACGACAGTGCCTAGGATTTAAATGCTCTATTATACGTTTAATTGTGCCACCCTTTCCTGCAGCATCTCTACCTTCGAAAATAAGGGCAACTTTTTTCTTCTCTTGTATCACCCATTCTTGCATTTTGACTAATTCTACATGCAAATTTTCAATAGTTTTTTCATATTTCTTGTTGAAATCTTTTTTATCTGACATTATATATTCCTAAAGTTGATTTATAAAGTTATACAATAATAAAAAATTAACTAAAACCATCCAAATCGAATTAATGATTTATTAGCTCGATAAGAAAAAATAGCAGCGAGTAAAATTAATCCAATCGTTACTAGTGGATCATGTCTTATATATGTCTGTAGACCAAGTATTATAGCTGTAATTACTAAGAAGAGACATAATGTTGCCAATTTTTTTCTCTTAATTCTAAATGGAGCAAGCATTGAAGCAAAATTTTCAGGTGGTTCATTATTTGAATCAAATGAGGATAAAAGTTCTTCAATCTTAGGTTGTAGTGAAAAATGTACATATGAAAGCAAACCCATCAGTGAAAATAAAATAATTGTCTTAGTAGCTAGTACCCAATTTGTAATCATAGCTGATATTCCAGGACCAATAACTACAATTATAAGTCCAGAAATAAAAACCGTAAACTGAAAAACATAACAACGAACTGCACCTCTTTTTATAATATTTTCAAAGTATCGATCAGTTTCATAATTAAATGAAGGGCCCATCAATGCTCTCTCATTAACAACGATAAGATTGAATAGTGGTATAGACATAAAGGCAAAACCAAGTACATGAGCAAACTTTGCAATGTTATAAATATTTTCCATTATATGACCTTAATAGTTTTATCTAAGAATTAATTTAAGAATAATATTTACTTTACCCGATAGAATCATTATCAGCTTCTATTTGGATAACCTCATTTTCATCAAATATATTTGAGCCTTTAAAAGTTCTAAATGTCTTTCCCATTTTTTAATTGGAAGTGCATCCTTGTGAGTTTTAGATGCTTGTATAGTAGCATCTTTAATTTGAAGTGACCATTTATCAATTAATATAGGCGCTTGATCTACATATAGATCATTTAATTTGCTCTGAAATTTTTTGTATTCATCTTTATAACTAGACCATGCTCTTATAATTTTGTCACAACTAGCCGATCGTTGCCAAAACCCCCAATCTCCATATGGAAAAGGAATACAGTCATTTGAAGTTTCACCCCAATCATCTGGAATAAAAGTAACAGGGTTTTCTAAAGATATATTTTCAAATGAATTATCAAGATCCCATGGAATTAGGTGAATTTTTTGTTTAATTGATTCTTCATACCAATAATAATTATGACTAGAAGCTCCTTGTCCAAACTCATACCAATGAAAAACACCATCATCGTTTCGTATCGCTCTATCAACGACAGCATATGAAATAATTTTATCAATATTCATATATTCTGAAACAATTTGGAGAGATTGAGAAAGGTNAGATTCAGCAATTAATTCTCCAAATTTTTTAATTAGTTTTAGATCAGGGTTATTGTCCTCATTCGTTTTTAAACCACCATATAAATTCTTTTCATTTTGAGGGTTACCTTTATGATCAATTGGCCAGACTTCTTTATATAAATTTCCATTTGGTTCATCGAAATTATAACGAACAAAATTATCATCGATTTGTTCAGTAAGTGCATATAAACCAGAATATTTATTGTTAATAATCAACTTAGCATGCACTGAACGTGGGGCTACAACTCCCATACTTCTAAAGAACCAATATCCAAGTCTTTCATGCATCTGNGTNGGATCAATATTCTGACTATGAAATTGAAGTTTTGTTAAATCATAAAATTTATCTTTGCGGCCTTTCCAATTGATTTTCACTTTCATTGATAATTTGGTACATATTTTTTTACCAGATGGATTAGACCAATCCTTTCCTGAAGTGCAACCTACAAATGCACCAACACTTCCTTTATATCGAATTCCTACAGGACTTAATGTGTCTCCCCGAAAAATCAAGATTCCTTCAACATACTCTTCTTTTGTTGGGTCAGAATCAATCTTTTTTAATGAACTCTCTGGTATTTTTAATTCAAAAGTATGTAAAGATTCCTGGTCAAAAATATAATCTGAATTCCCATTTAGGTAATTTTCAGTACCAACTGTTTGAATATTTGGAACAACAAAATTCTTCCTTAGACCTTTACCTTGATGATTAGCACAAGAAACTAAAAGTAATAGAAAAATTGAAAATATTTTTTTCATTTTATATTTTAATTAACGTTGCCCATAATTGAATTCTGTGTTTTCTTCATTACGATCTGTTGCAAGTGGTGGCTCTGGTGAAAGTCTGGATATGAGGTTATGTAGTTCTTCGTTCATACTGATATCCAATGATTTAAGTGATGGTTCTAATTGCTCTGCGTTCCTACCACCAATAATAGGTGCTGTTATAGCTGGATGACTAGCAACCCAGGCAATTGCAAGACTTATAGGAGAACAATTCTGTTCCTTCGCTAATAAAATTAAATTTTCAGCAATCTGATACATATTTGGATCACTATACCGTTCCGCATACATTTTATTTTCAATTAGTCGACCATCTTTTGGTTGTTTATTGACTCCATACTTTCCTGATAATAAACCACCTCCCAATGGTGAATAGCTAATAACACTCACCTCTTCAGACAAAGCCATGGGCAGTATCTCTACTTCAGCTTGCCTCTTGACTAGATTGTACATTGGTTGAATACATTCAAATCTACTCCATCCATTTTTTTCTGAAACCCCTAGCGCTTTAGCAATTTGCCATGCTGCAAAGTTGCTCGCTCCTAGATAAAGAATTTTTCCACTACTAACTAAATCGTCCATAGCTCTCAACGTTTCTTCAATTGGAGTGAAATCATCAAACCTATGAAGGAAATAAATATCAATATAATCTGTTTTTAAACGTCTCAAACTCTCATGGACAGCACTCATGATATGTTTTCGTGAACCTCCACGTGAATTCACATCGCCTCCCATTGGAAAATAAACTTTACTAGTGATTACGAGTTGGTCACGGCTGCCTGAAATAAGGTTACCTAATATCTCTTCTGATAAACCTTTTTCATATACATTCGCACAGTCAAAGAAATTTATGCCTGCGTCTCTAGAGGCATTGAACATTTTAGAAGATTCTTCTTTATCTGCTGCTCCACCAAAAGACATCGTACCAAGACAAAGCTCCGATACCTCAACACCTGTTTTACCCAAAAGTTTATACTTCATTAATATTTCCCTTAAATAAAATACTAGTTGAAAATTGCTTTTATCGAAAGTGATTTACTTGGAAGTACAGAATTTATATCTAATGTATATGCTTTGAGCGAATAATAAAAATCCTTTACTGAAATACCAAAAACATCAGCAAAATGATTTTGCCAATTTGAATTTTTTACACCTGAAGTCAAAAAGTCTTTATAGATCATCCTAAATGCTATTTTTTCACTGTGACCTAATTTTATCAACTCTTTTGCTAATGCTAAAGTTATAAAAACGGAAGATCCATAATTAATTTCGTTATTTATATAGCTTTCAAAAATACTCGGATCTGTATGCACCATCTCATTTATATTATTTTGGGCATTAATAAAATAATTGTGATTATAGTATTCTTGAATGTAGATAGACTCAAAAGATGCAGCAGTTCCTTCTAAAAGCCACTTAATGCTGAAACCGTCCGGATCATAATTACCATTAGGTAGATTCATGGGCTTATTGATACTTAACTGATAAACATGAAAATACTCATGAGCTACAACAGAGTAACGATGCATAGATTGATAGATAAATTCATTCTCCGGAATTTCTAGCACCATAATCTTATCTGAAGGTGGACCTCCAACGTAAGCACCGCCATTTATACCAGGGTATGGATCTTCAACCTTATCATTCCATGCATAGATATTTATATGATCAAAGACATTTTCATAAGAAGGAATAATTGTCCATAAATTTTTCATGATAATATTAAACTCAGTTACCCAATCACTTGGTAAACTTTCGTGAATATTATATGTAATTTCAATTGGGGAGGCAGCTAGAGTTGCTTCCTCTATATCATCTTCACATCCAATAAATACAAATAATGGTATTAATATTGATAATAACTTTTTCATTTTTAAATACTTATCTGAATCTAATCATCATTCAAACAAATAAAAAACACCACGAATGTGTGAGTCTCTTTCCATAAACAAAAAACCCGCCATAAAGACGGGCTTCTTTTAGTAGCGGGGGTAGGATTCGAACCTACGACCTTCGGGTTATGAGCCCGACGAGCTACCAGACTGCTCCACCCCGCGTCATGAATTTTAATTATATAAAAACACCTACAAAGTAGGGTCGCAAAATTAGTTGATAATCCCTCACCTACCAAATCTATTTTTTTATTATTGCTACTCTAATTGCCAAATGATCTGAGTATCCGCCTAAAACCTGATCTCCTGCCCAAAATCTGAATGGATAGTGAGCATATCTTCCTTCTTGCTGACGATACTTTGGTAAATCAAGTATGTATAGACTTTCTGGATCAATAATGAGCCCATTTTGATCTTGAAGGCTTTCATGAATAATTATTTGATCAACTAATTCATCTTTTCCTCGATAAACATATGTCCCAACCTTAGGCTTTCCAATCATTGGCTCCATGAGACTTTTAAGCCCAATAGTCTTAAGAGATTCAATATTTATGCCATTCGGCTCCTCATTAAAATCCCCTAATAAAATGATTTCCGCATCAGCATCTTCAGACAATATTGATGAAATCTCTTTTACAATTAATTGCGCTGTTATTGCTCTCTTTGGAGCAGTTTTTTCTACTCCACCATATCTTGAAGGCCAGTGACAAACAAATATATGAATTATCTCATCTCTATACTTTCCTTGCACATAAAGTACATCTCTAGTTTTATCTCCACCGGGCAAATTATTTCTAATAGGACGATCAGAAATAATATCGATCTTATTTTGGTCATAAAGAAGAACGTTATCTATGCCTCTCTCATCTGGAGAGTCATAATGGATATAATCATATTTTCTATTACTATAGTTATCAATAAGNTCTTTTATAACAAACTCATTCTCAACTTCAGACAGGCCAACAACATCTGCATTTAAATCAGCTAAAACTTCTGCTGTATGTGTAAGTTTTAGTTTATAAATATCTTCAGTAACGTTTTTTCTTCCTCCAATTGAAAATTCATCGTCATTTTTTTCTGGGTCATCAATCAAATCAAATAAGTTTTCTACATTCCAATAGCCCACAATTAGTGGCTCAACATTCAAATTACATGAAAAATAAAATTGGCATAATGTGATGCAAATCATAGTGTGAATATTTTTTTTCATAATTTTGGAACCTTTTTTAAATAAATTTGTCTAAATAGTAAAGCGAGTACGATTTTCTCTTNCCTCCTCTAACCATCATACCCTCCTTGGTTTAATTCGTGCTCGCTTTTCTTTTAGTGATNATATCTCATNATTTTTTTCTAAATGAAATTCGAATAGGAATACCCAATAAATCAAACTCTTCTCGCAATTGATTTTCTATAAACCGTTTATAACCTGTTGGTACCAATTTTGGATAGTTAGTATAAATTACAAATAGATGTGGACCCGTACTAACTTGAATCATATAATTTAGGTTAATGACTTTCCCATGAGTCGCAGGTGGTGATTGGAGCCTTATTGTTTTTTGTAAAAATTTATTTAGTATTGATGTTTTAATGGATTTTTTTCTTAATTCAAAAACACCCTTTGCAACTCCTAATACTTTTGAAACCCTCTGTTTTGTTAATGCTGAAATATAAAGAATAGGGTAATGAGACAAAGCTTTGAACTGATATTCAATCTCATCACTAAAGTTTTTCATTGTTTGAGTTTCTTTTTTGATTAGATCCCATTTATTAACTATAATCACTAAACCTTTACCTTTTGTAATNACCTCTTCCATAATTGTCTTATCTTGTTTTGTAAAACCNTTTTCAGCGTCAATAAGCACTAATGCTACATCGCAATTAAGTATAGAACGTTGAGCTCTTACTGTACTATAGAACTCTATATTATCACTAACTTTACTTTTTTTCCGAAGTCCTGCTGTGTCAACCAGTGTAATTGTTTTACCATAGTATTTTAAATACGAATCAATAGAATCTCTGGTGGTACCAGCAATTGGAGTTACAATTGATTGTTTTTTTTGTAGTAATGCATTTGTTAATGATGACTTGCCCACATTTGGCATACCCACGATTGCCAAACTCATTCCNCCATCTAATTCTTCAGTTATTTTTGCTTCTTTNAAATTTAACTGNCCCAAAATACTATCTAATAAATCNCCTGTTAGNCTNCCATTTAANGCAGAAACTGGTAATATNGGATCAATACCNAATTCAAAAAANNCATNNATTTGTTTATTNGAATCAAGNTCATCNCATTTATTNACTACCATAATAGNTTTTTTACCTGATTNTCTAACAAACTGAGCTAATGTNTTATCAGATGANGTTGGGTCTTGNTTCCCGTCNACCATAAAAAGAATAAGATCTGCCTCAGANATNGCTTCNTGAGCTTGTTCTCTNACAGCNCTNTTAAATATATCTAAATCNTCNGGTATNTACCCNCCNGTATCNACAAANGTCATAGNGTGNCCNACCCAATCAACTTTTCCATAAATCCTATCNCGAGTAATACCTTCNGTAGCATCAACAATNGANTTTTTTTGATTTAANANTCGATTNAAAAAAGTNGANTTACCTACATTTGGTCTNCCAACAATTGCAATAACTGGATATGACATATAATAATTNNNAANTAATTCAATAAANTAAAAAANGATTGNGGNGTATCTNCAGATACAACNACAGGNGTTCCAATTTCATTAGACAATTGATCNAATGTCATATCATCTAAAGTNACNAANCCNTCTTCATTNAGNATTCTATNNGANANNATAACTAAATCACCTANATCTTTATCTTTAANNTGNTNAATAATATCTTTTCCNACAAGTAGACCTGAAACAGTNACTTCATTNACACCATAAAANTNATTTTNAATTGGNATATGNTTGACAGTTAANTTCTTTATNTTTTTTAAANTNGGNATCCAATTTGATTGAAACCANTCTGCNACNAANGTNCCTGTACANACTGTAANTTTTTTNTGTTNANNTAANTTAGGNTTTAATTCNNNNANACCTTTTTGCCATTCTTNCCAAAAANANGANACTTGNCCAACACCATTTTCTGAAAGATCAAAATCACNATANTAANTCANNGGNGGNAANTCCATTCCTAGTAANANAAACCATTCATCACTTAAAANNACAAATCTTTTNCCATCTTTTANANAATATTTTTNACTTAATNNTTGNGCNAANGGTATAAAGTNTTTAGCATAATCTTTTGTNACTCTTGGAATTNANGGTAANCCTGNTCNNTGNTTTNTTAAACCGACTGGCACAATTGACATTGATCTACTCATTGGAGAATATTGATATATATCTTTAATTGTTTTTTCCAAAATTGATCCATCATTCCAACCTGGGCAAAGAACAACCTGAGAATGAAGCTCAATACCATTCTCAGTTAGATATTCAAATTTTTTAAGCAAATAGTCATCCTTGCCATAAAGGAGCATTTGATTGCGCTTATCTGGGTCAGTAGCGTGAACAGAAATATATAAAGGACTTAACTTTTGTTGGACTATTCTTTTTAATTGTTTCCATCCCATATTTGTCATTGTAATAAAATGTCCATGCAAGAATGATAATCTGAAATCTCCATCTCTAAAATAAAGACCTTCGCGCATTCCAGGAGGATTTTGATCTACAAAACAAAATACACAGTCATTCGCACAATTTTTAATTCGAAAATCTTCAAACTCTAAACCTAAGTCATCATCGTAATCTTTTTCAATCTCATATTCCTGAATACCGCCATCCTGCCGGACACGTAATAAAATAGTATCATCAGAAACCTTGAATCGATAATCAATGACATCTCTTACTCTTGAACCATCAATAGACTCAATACTATCACCCGGTTTAAGCCCAATTTGAGCTCCTGTACTATTTTTAGTTATTGAGAGTATTTTCATAGCTTAGAATTTACAGCTATTAAGGGATTAGAAGCCTTGGCGAGAAAAACTAATTCTTAAATAACATATCTGGATCTTTAAATGTTTTAAACTCTAATGCATTACCACTAGGGTCTAAAAAAAACATGGTTGCCTGTTCGCCTATTTCATCTTTAAATCGAACATATGGCTCAATTAAAAACTCTATATCTTTATCTTTCAATCTTTGAGAAAATTCATGCCATTGTTTCCATTCTAATACAATTCCAAAATGACGGACAGGAACCTGCTTATTATCAACGTTACTAGTTTTAGTTTTTGATAATTCATCTGGACTAAGGTGCGCCACAACTTGGTGGCCAAATAAATTAAAATCAATCCAATGATCACTTGAGCGACCAATAGTACATCCTAGAATATTTGTATAAAAATCTTTTGCTAGCTTTAAATCATGGACAGGAAAAGCAAGATGAAATGGCTGTAAATTTTTCATTAACAAAACCTTTTAATTAATTCTGATTATTGTACATCATGTACTTAGCAGTTTCGTAGATACCGATTAAATGATGACTATAACGTTCAACAATTTCAGGATAATTTTCTTTCACATCAACTAATGGATCATTTGAAATTAATTCGTGAAGCTTCATATCAGTCCCATCTCTTTGCATAGATAAATAATGTTCTTTTCCAATCACTGCTATATGAGATTTTGCAACCTTATTATTGACAATTAAAGCTAAGGGGTCCACACTGTTAGAAATACTTAATAGATCACGGCCTAATGTTCTATTAATATAACTTACCCCTGCCAAACCACACACTGTCGGCATAATATCTACTAACTGCGATACATCTGAATTTACTGTTGGCTGATCCAGAATTTTGGGTGCATAAATAAAAAATGGCACTCTATAAGAGCGAAGTTTTAAATCAAAATCAGCTCTAGCCATATGACTTGCAGCTGGGTCTGAGGTTCCATGGTCACCAAAAAAAATAAATATTGTATTTTCAAAATATGATGATTCTTTTACTTGATCAATAAAAGTACCAACAGCATGATCTAAAAGTCGCATGGCATTATATTGAGCCAAAGAACTAAAACCAGCACTGTTTAATTCATTTATATTTTTTCCCAATACATTAAAACTATCAATATTTTTGGGAATTGAATAAGGACGGTGATTAGTAGCAGTTTGAATCACAGCAAAAAAAGGTTTATCTTTGTCAAGAGATTGAAATTTTATACGTGCAGCATCAAATAGATCATGATCTGAAATTCCCCAAACGTCTAATCTAGGATAATTTAAATCTGTTTGTTCTATGATCTCCATATCAGGGATATTCTTATTCAACAATCCTCTTACATTTCTCCAACTTGCGCTCCCACCCATCAAATAATATTTTTGATAACCATCGAGCGAATTAATAAGACTGTACTGCTCAACAATTTTGGGATTACTTGATGCTGTTTCAATTCTTGCCACATCATGAATACCAGTAACTAAACCAAAAACAGAGCGAGCTGTACCCACCATAGGTATATAAAATCTATCAAAAAATATTCCCTNATTTGATATTTTATCCATAAATGGCGTTGGATTNAAAGGGTTTCCTACACGCCCCATTCGATTAAGCCCAACTGATTCCAAAAAAATAATAACTATATTAGGTTTATCATTTAGCATCTTATTTTTATTGAATCTTGAAAAATTTAATTCGTTTTTATCTGGTTCATCAACTCCAAGCTCATTAGAAATGGTATCATAATAATTGCGGACAAGNTTTTTATCATAATCNNTAACAGAAAATGCTCGAGTTTCATTAAAATAAAGAATAGGATTAAGTGCAACTGCAACAATGAAAGGATCATCGCTAAACTGNGCATCACTCCAAAGCAGACGATACTGTTTAAAAGTCCCCCATATTGAGAATAGTAGGACTGTGCTAGCAAAAATAAAACTAAGTGTTTTATGCCAAAATCTAATTACTTGNTGTGAATCATTTAAAAATTGAAATGCAAATTTTATTCCTTTCCAAAAAATCCAAAAGGTTGAAATTAAGCCACAGATTATCCAAAATACGGGATACGTTTCCCAAATCATTGCTAATGCAATCAATGGATTCTCAAGCAATTTAAATGAAGANACATCTATTCTTTGATCTAAATAGCTATAGTTGCCTAAATCAAATACATAAAAAAGATTTACTATAAACATCATAATCAAGAGATATCCTTTAGATATTCTTTTCAATAGTGGATTATGCATTGGATTGACAATTGGGACAATAAATAATAAAGTAATTGGGAAAATAATCAGAGAAGCCAATCTAAGATCAAAGCGAATTCCTACCCAAAAGGCCCATGCTAAATCACTAAAATNTCCTACCATCTGATTAGAAAAAATTGCGATAAATAANATTCTAAAAACTAAGAAAAGTGCAAANAAACTTAATGTGGAAAAAAATATAAATTTTATTCGACGGGATAGGTAAAACAAAGATCTACTTCCTGTTTATTGTTTTGGTATAAAGAAAAAATTATTAATATATTTTTTTTCATTATTATTCAATTGATGTTTTTCAATATTAAAATTATCCAAACTTAACATTGATCCACCATCAACAAAAAATCCTTTATAATCTAACTTATTCAGAAAATTAAATACACTCATTACATTGTCTATCCCGCAATGCCTTGCTTCAGATTCTAAGCTAATAATTGGATGAAATTTTCGTAATAATTGTTCCCCGCCTTTTAATACCTCTAATTCATGTCCTTCTGCATCACATTTAATAAAATTAACAGGAATTTGATTTTTCTTGCAGAAATAATCATCCAGTGTAGTTTTTTTAATTGAAATTGTTTCGGATATATTTTGAGATTTTTTATTGATTATTGATGCGCTTGGTGATGTTCCTCCACCAGGTATTTTCATAGTATCTTTCCCCTTTGTTGATGATAATGCGGAGGCTTCTAGATAAATATTCTTATTATTNGAGTGTTTTATTAGCGATACCAATTGATTATGTAGATCTGGCTGCGGTTCAAATGAAAAAACTCTTCCTTCTTTTCCAACATATTTTGACATCCAATAAGTATAAGCGCCTTTATGTGCCCCAATATCAATAGCTGTATATCCAAGTTTTAAATGATTTAACATAAATTGGATTTCATGNTTTTCAANAACAAGACGATATCTCCATGCGCGAAAAATCCATCTTAGAACATTTAAGTTTANTTTACTCACTAATNACNATTATTTAATTTTGTGNATATTANTAACATTGANATCTTAATAATACTATATAGAATTTAAATTATAATTTTATGTAGCTCTAGAGTTTGGATTCCTAAAATTATAAATATTTTTATTTCATCGAGGAAAAAATATTTTAAACTTTTGAAATAAACTGAACAATGGGCACTTTTAATTTAATTATTTCTATCAAATTATATGTTGATAATTTGTGGAAAACATATAATTACAACTATTTTATTGAGAATAATTAAAGTTTTATAACTTTTCTACTTGATGCATTTTTTCATGTTTAATATATTTAGTGTGCCAACCAAGACAATTATCACTTTTTCAATTGTCAGCCTAATTGAAACTTGTTTTTTAATAATACAACCACATACCAAAAAAGGAACGTTTTCATGGCTGAAGCGATTGAACTTAATTTTCCCGCAGGGAAAAAATCAAAAGGTGAGATAAACACAATAGTTGAAGAAACTGTTCGAGAATTAACAAAAGAAGTTAATGAAGGCGGTTCACCCACTAAATTCACCCCTTTTGAAATAGAGAATTATTATGATGGCGATACTTTGGGCGCTGATATCTTAAAAAATAAGTATCTTGCACCTTGGGAAAATCACCCTTATGAACTTTGGCAGAGGCAAGCAAAGGCCCTAGCAAGTGTCGAATCCACAAAAAAACAAAGAAAAACCTGGGAAAAGAAATTTTATTCTATTTTGGAAGACTTCAAATTTACTCCTGGTGGACGCATAATGCATGGAGCTGGCAGAGAAGATATAACAACAACATTAAATAATTGTTATGTTGTCGGGATTAATGATGATTCAATTAATTCTATTTATAAAACAATCCAAGAAGAAGCCAGGACTTATAAATTTGGTGGAGGATGTGGCCATGACCTATCAGTTTTACGACCTTCTGGAGATGCAATAAAAGGTACTGGTGGTGAATCATGTGGCCCAGTCGGCTTTATGAATCTATTTAGTGAAAACACTAATACAATTGCACAACATGGTCGTCGTGGTGCGAATATGCAAACTCTTAGAATTGATCATCCAGATATTGAGAAATTCATTGAGATTAAAACAGGAGATGTGAATATGGTAAAATATTCTAATATTTCTGTTCTTCTTACTGATGAATTTATGAAAGCAGTAAAAGATGATTTAGAATTTGATTTAAAATGGCAAAAAGAAGTTTATAAAACTATTAATGCTAGAGAACTTTGGGAAAAAATAATTGATCATGCTCATTCTAGTGCTGAACCTGGCCTATTATTTTGGGATACAATGACTAATTACCATAATGCTGAATATTGCAGTCCTTTGGTGTCCACTAACCCGTGCGCTGAGCAACCATTGCCAGATGGCGGATGCTGTAACTTGGGGTCAATTAATCTAGAACGTTTTGTTGACCAGGAAGGTAATTTTCAAGTAGAAGAATTTAAGGAAACAATTCAAATTGCAACCCGTTTTTTAGATAATGTCATTGACTATAATCTGGATCGCCATGCACTAGATTCCCAAAAACAGAATGCGCAAAATGATCGTAGAATTGGTCTTGGTATCCTAGGATTGGGAGACATGTTGGTTCGAATGCAAATAAAATACGATAGCGAAGATGCGCTTCAAACTGTTGATCAAGTATTGAAAATTTTCCGTGATACCGCGTATGAGACGAGTAAAGATCTTGCAATAGAAAAAGGTGTTTTCCCAAATTATAATTGGGATGGTTTTAGAAAAAGTAAGTTTATTAAGAACTTACCCAGAACCTTGAAAAATAATATTAAAGAAAATGGTATTAGAAACTCTACAGTTTTAACAGTGCCCCCCACAGGAAGTGGAGCGATAGTTGCACGCGTTACGTCAGGAATTGAACCAATATTTGCTACTTCATATAAACGGCGTGTTAAAAAGAATGATGGTTTTGGTAGAGAATTCAATGAATACAAAGTATACCACCCAATTATTGAAAAACTTTTTGGAACTGATGAAAATTTACCTGAATATGTAGTTACAGCGCATGATATTGACCCCTATTTTAGGGTAAAAATGCAAGGTGTAATCCAAAAATATATTGATAGTTCAATATCTTCGACAGTTAATCTCAAACAGAATATTGATAAGAAAACAGTTGCAGATATTTATATGACAGCCTACCAAGCTGATTTAAAAGGAATAACCGTTTATAGAGAAGGCTCAAGAGAAGGTATCCTTATAACAGATGATAATAAAGAAGATAAGAAGGATTCTAAACAAGAAACGGCCGCATCTAATATTAAAAATGAAGAAAAACGTCCTCGACTTAGACCAAACACAACTGTTGGTAGCACGCGTCGTATTCGAACAGGTGAAGGTACTCTCTATATTACGATAAACGAAGATGAAAATGGTTTATGCGAAATATTTACAACAATTGGNAAAGCAGGTGGCAATGCTGCTGCNCAATCAGAAGCAATAAGNCGANTGATTTCACTCGCNTTAAGATCAGGNNTTGATCCTAATGCAATTATTAAACAATTAAAAGGAATAAGTGGNCCAAATCCNACTTGGGAAGATGGNCGTTTAATTCTATCAACGCCAGATGCAATTGGNAAAGCACTTGATGATTATTTAAATGANAATGAGCAACCAAATAGNAATAATNTTAAAAGTGNNGANGATGAGGAATNAAGAAANAATACGATTACTATGGCTANNTCAGAAGAAGCAAATAAAAATCAAAATAANGTTACTGATTTTACTTTTAAAAATATCACAACTTGTCCTGATTGCGGAAGCTCAGTTATGCATGAAGGAGGNTGTGTAACTTGCCCAGGTTGTGGATTTTCTAAATGTGAATAAAAAANAGAGAAAANCTTAAACTTAATTTTCCATAAGTTCTTTTTCTTTATTCTCTTGTATACCATTTAATGAATCAATATGATTATCAGTAATTTTCTGAACCTCTAATTCTTGACGTCTTATTTCATCTTCAGAAATATGTTCTTTTTTNCCATACTCTTTTAAATGATGAAGAGTATCTCTACGAANATTTCTTATTGCGATTCTACCATCTTCAATCAACTGATGGACATACTTGATTAAATCTTTTCTTCTTTCTTCAGATAAAGCAGGTATAGGAATTAGAATTGAATTTCCGTTATTATTAGGAGTTAAGCCTAAATTAGAATCCATAATAGCCTTTTCAATATCAGCTATTAGTGATTTCTCAAAAGGTTGTAATGTGATNAACCTTGGTTCAGGAACAGAAATTGTCGCTACTTGATTTAAAGGCATCATTGAACCGTAGTATTCTATTTGGATTGAATTAAGTAAATCAGGGTTAGCGCGTCCTGTTCTAATTTTAGTTAATTCTAAAACAACATGCTCAACAGCCTGATCCATCCTATGAATTGCATCATTATTGAGTTTTTCAAGCATAATTAATCCTTAACTAATGTACCAATATTAGAGCCAAGTACAATTTTTTTTAAATCTTTACTATTATTTATATTAAAAATTCTGATAGGTAAATTATTTTCTTTACAAAGAGTAATTGCAGTCAAATCCATAACACGGAGATTCTTATCTAGGATATCTTTGAACGTAATATTATCATATTTTACAGCATCAGAATTTTTGACAGGATCTTTATCATAAACACCATCTACTTTTGTTGCCTTCAATAATATTTCTGCTTTTAATTCTGTTGCTCTTAAAGCAGCAGCAGTATCCGTAGTAAAATAAGGGTTTCCAGTCCCTCCTGCTACAATTACAACTCTATTTTTTTCCTGATGACGCAGTGCTCGTCGTCGAATATATGGTTCTGAAATTTGAGAAACTGTTATTGCAGAAAGTGTTCTAGTTGGCACCCCTATGTTTTCTAATGCATCTTGCAAACTAATTGCATTCATAATTGTTGCAAGCATTCCCAAATAATCACCTGTAACGCGTTCCATTCCTTTTGTAGCTGCTTCCATTCCTCGAAAAATATTTCCTGCACCAATAATTAATCCAATACGAATATTTAAGTCATATATAGATTTAATTTCCTGTGCAAGAGCTGAGGCCATTTGAGGATCAATACCAAAATCTTGTTCTCCAGAAAGTACCTCCCCACTTAATTTTAGAAGGATACTCCTGTAAACAGGTTCAGGCATGAAATAATTACGATTTTCCGTTAAGGGAGGTTTCGCCAATAGCAAATCGAATGAATCTATTTATAACAATATTTTCACCTAGCGTTGCAACAGATTCGGTGATCAGATCAAAAACCTTTCTATCAGGATCTTTTATATATTGCTGTTCTAAAAGACAGGATTCAGCAAAATATTTCTCCACTTTTCCATCAACAATTTTATCTATTATATTTTCAGGTTTACCTGACTCCTTTGCTTGATCAGCAAAAATTTCTTTTTCTCTATCTAAAACGGATTGGTCAATTTCATCTCGACTAATACTTAAAGGATTTGTCGCTGCAATTTGCATCGAAATATTATTTGCTAAATCTGAGAACCCATCTGTTTTTGCTACAAAATCAGTTTCACAATTTAGCTCAAGCAAAACACCTAAACGTCCACCATGATGGATATATGAAAAAACAAGTCCTTCTTTTGCTGTTCTTTCCCCCTTTTTTTCAGCCTTAGAAATACCAGACTTTCTAAGAAAATCAATAGCTTTTTCAATATCTCCTGCAGTCTCTACTAAAGCCTTTTTACAATCCATCATACCTGCGCCGGTTTTTTCACGAAGATTTTTAACTACTGCTGCATCAATACTCATTTTTTTTCTTCAACCTTTTCAGNATCTTTTTTTAAAGGAGCATCAATTGAATCTTTAATTTCTACATTATCTATTTTAGGCTCAGCAGATACAGTCTGATCTTTTTTTACTTCACTAGTTTCTACAGATTTTTTTTCAGCTCCAGAAGATTCNAGTATGGTATCAGAAATTTTAGTCATAATTAACTGTATTGTTCTAATGGAATCATCATTAGCTGGAATTGGGTAATCAATTTTTGTTGGATCAGTATTTGAATCAACCATCGCAATAATTGGAATACCTAATCGACTCGCTTCTTTAACTGCNGTGTTTTCTAACTTAGCATCAACAATNATTACAGCATCGGGTAATCTTCGCATATCCTTAATACCACGATGTTGATCTGAAAGCTTAATTCTTTCTCTATTTAACATTTGAATTTCTTTTTTAGTTTGATTTTCATAAATCTGAGAACCTTCTTTTTCAAGTAAATTCAAACGTTTTATACTTTTTTTAATTGTAGAAAAATTAGTTAAAGTACCACCTAACCAGCGCTCCACAACATAAAACATTGAACAGCGATCAGCTTCTTGTTGAACAATATCTTGGGCCTGTTTTTTGGTACCAACAAATAAAAATTCACCATTCTTTTTTCGCTTAATACGAATAAATTCTAGAGCTTTATCTAAATAATGTAAGGTTTCATCCAAATTAATTATATGGATACCATTTTTTTCCATTAAAATAAATGGCTTATAATTAGGATGCCATTTATGTGTCACATGTCCAAAATGTGCACCAGTAACTAATAAATCTTCGAATTTTAACTTTGCCATAAATTAACGTTTGGAAAATTGAAACTTTTTACGAGCACCTGGTTGGCCATATTTTTTTCTCTCAACTTCACGTGCATCACGAGTTAAAAAACCTGCTTCTTTTAAAACTGGACGAAAATCACTACTTATTTGATTTAAAGCTCTTGCAATACCTAAACGAATAGCACCTGCTTGGCCAGTTAAACCTCCTCCTTTGACACTAATATTTATATCATAAGATTTTCGCTGGCCCGTTATTTCAAGAGGCTGAGTAACGACAATGCCAAGGCTTTCTCTACAAACATAATCTTTGAATGGCCGACCATTGATTNAAATATCACCTTTACCTGGAGTCATATAAACTCGAGCTATTGATCCTTTTCTACGACCAATTGCATTATATACAGCCTTAGTAGCCATCAAGTGATAAGTTCTTTTGGTTGTTGCGCACTATGTGGATGATCAGGGCCCGAATAAACTTTTAAATTTTTAAAGATAGCTCTTCCTAAACGATTTTTTGGCAACATTCCCCAAACTGCCTTNTCTACAATTCTTTCTGGATGAGCTTTNCGAACTTGGTCTANTTTAGTAAATGTTTTTGAACCAATATATCCAGAATGCTTGAAATATGTTTTTTCAGCATTTTTCTTTCCAGANAGGTTTATCTTTTCTGCATTAACTACAACAACAAAATCCCCCATATCTAAATTAGGTGTAAAAGTAGGCTTGTGTTTGCCACGCAAAACTTTAGCTACTTCGGTGGCAAAACGTCCAAGAGTTTTTCCCTCAGCATTTGCTACGAACCAAGCTTTGTTTATTTCGCTTTCTTTTAGTGATTTTGTTATTGTCATTTTNCGTTAGAAAATAGCCCGAAATATTAGTTTAGACTATNTATCATAGTCAACTATATTAAGTTNAGAGAAAAATTATTTTATTTCAGATAAATATCCTTTAACAATTGTAAAAATTATTTTTCCATTCATTTCTTTTCCGACAAACGGTGAATTTTTTGATTTTGAAAAAATATCGTGCTTGGTAAATGTCCATTTTACATTTGGATCAAGAACTGTAATCTCGGCTTGAGTTCCAATTTTAAACAGATCATAATCAAAGCCCAAATTTTTTCTAGGATTACATGTAAGTAATTGGATTAATTTATTTAANTTTATTTTATTTTCTTTTACTAAAACTTTATTTACTACGCCNAAACATGACTCAAGTCCAATCATTCCAAATGGTGCTAAATCAAATGTTTTTTCTTTTTCTTCAGAGGTATGAGGTGCATGGTCAGTTGCAATACAATTTATAGTTCCATCCTTAACCCCTTTAATTAGTGCCTTACGATCAGAATTAGATCTTATTGGAGGTGCAACTTTTAAGTTAGTATCAAATCCAGTTAGATCTTCATCTGTAAAAAATAAATGGTGAGGGCTTACTTCTGCAGTTATATTATTATTTTTATTTTTCATAACATTAATATGCTCGACAGATCTACTGGAACTNACATGAGGAACATGTAAACGAGATTGAGTTAAATCTGCTAATTCCANATCACGATGAATCATATTTGATTCTGTAATNCCTGGACTAGATTTTAGTCCAAGTTGAGTAGAAACAACTCCCTCATGCATAACGCCATCATCTTTAAGACATAGATCTTCAGCATGATTTATGATAGGTACTCCAAACATATTTGAATATTCNAAAGCCCTCCTCATTATCCGACTGTTTTCTACTGGAAGTCCATCATCACTAAAGGCTACAGCGCCTTCAGCAATCATCTCTCCCATTTCTGTCAATTCTTTTCCTTCTTGTCCTTTACTAATCGATCCAATAGGATGAATATGAATAGGGCACTCCTCAGAGCGATCAATTATATATCGCATTGATTCTGGAGAATCTAGTGGNGGTTGTGTATTTGGCATTACGCAAACTCTGGTAAATCCCCCTTTTAAAGCTGCCATAGAACCTGAATTCAGTGTTTCCTTATCTTCACGTCCTGGCTCGCGAAAATGAACATGCATATCCATAAATCCGTGAGTAATAATTAAGCCTTCACAATCAATAACATTAGCTTCTTTTGGAGGATCTATTTTAAATAAAGAATTTATTTTTCCATCTTTAATATAGAGATCTCCTTTTTTTTCAATATTATTTATTGGATCTAGAATTATCCCACCTTTTAAAACGGTATGTTTATTTAACTTTGAAATTTTCATAATTANTTTTTTTAATTTATTTCCTTTCCACCCANAAGGAGATACAATATTGCCATTCTTGATGCAACACCATTAAGCACTTGATCAAGAATTATTGCCTGATCACTATCCGCAACAGAACTGTCAATTTCTACACCCCTATTCATAGGGCCAGGATGCATAATAACTAATTCTTTTTTATGTTTAGCTAAACGTTCTGAAGAGATNCCAAAAAGATTTCTATATTCTCTAATTGAAGGCAATAATCCTCCACTCATTCGTTCTCTTTGAATTCGTAAAATATTTAATGCATCAGCCCATTCAATTACTTCATCAATATTATAATTAACATTAACACCTAAATCTTCAATAAAAGGCGGGATTAATGTGGCAGGACCACATAAAGTTATTTCAGCACCCATTGTCTTAAGACCATACATATTACTTAGAGCAACTCTGCTATGTGAGATGTCACCTACTATTCCAATTTTCAAACCCTTTAAGTATCCAAATTTTTCTTTAAGAGTAGTCATATCAAGTAGTGCTTGAGTTGGGTGCTCGTGTGCTCCATCGCCTGCATTAATTATAATTGAACCAATATAATTTGTAAGATGAAGTGCTGCTCCTGGATTAGGATGTCGCATTACTACTGCATCAATTTTCATTGCTTCTATATTTTGTGCAGTATCTTTAAAAGTTTCGCCCTTACTTAAGCTTGAAGATGAAGCAGAAAAATTAACTGTATCAGCACTTAATCTTTTCTGCGCCAATTCAAAACTAATCCTAGTACGTGTAGAGTTTTCAAAAAATAAGTTTACTATTGTTTTTCCTTGCAATGATGGAACTTTTTTTATTGGGCGATTAAGTACTTCTTTAAAACTGAAAGAAGTATCAATAATTTTTTTTATATCCTCACTAGGGAAATCTTTCAAACCAAGTAAATGTTTATTTTTCATTAAATATTCTTAACTATTTAAAGTAACCAAATCTTTTTTATCAAATTCTTTTAGTAAAACTTTTACATTTTCGCCTTCATTTGTTGGAATATTTTTTCCAACATAATCAGGTCTAATAGGTAATTCACGATGTCCTCTGTCAACTAATACAGCTAACTGAATATTACTTGGCCTACCAAAAGCATTTAGCTCATCCATAGCAGCTCTGATTGTTCGCCCCGTAAATAATACATCATCTACTAAAACAACTATTTTGTTATCAATAGAATCATGAATATCAGTACCTTTAATTTGAGGGACTACCAATCTTGTACGAAAATCATCACGATGAAAAGTTATATCTAAGAAACCAATTGGAATTTTTATATTTGTAATATTTTCAATTAACTTTCTAAGTCTTTTTGCAAGTGGTTCTCCTCTAGTAATAATCCCAATTAAAATTATATTATCAGGACCATTATTATGTTCTAGAATTTCATGAGCCAATCGAGTTATAGATCGATTAATTGATTCCGCATCCATAATCTGTTTTATTTTTGACGGTGTCATAAAAACATACCAAAAAAAAATCTCCAGGCAGTAGTATCCGTTCCAAAAGATATTCATGCGGAGATTTATGTTAACTGCCCTTACCATCTCTCAGGAACGGCTTAAAGGACACTAAAAATTACATTTATAAATAGAAGCGATCAAGCTAAAGAAATCATTATTTTATCTACAATATTATTTGATATTCTACCTACCGATAGTTTACTATTCATTTTAATCGTTAAATCTATCGATTCTTTTTTAAACCATTTAATTTGCTGCACTGAAAACTGACGTGTTCTAATATAGATCTTCTGCTCTAAATCACTTAATGAATGATCACTATTTAGCCATGAAATAATTTCACGATAGCCAATTGAATCCAATGGCTGCAGATCGTTATTAGGATATTTTTTTATTAATTTTTTGACTTCATCAACCCATCCAGCTTTTAACATCAATTTTGTTCTTTTCCTTATTCTATCATTTAATACTTTTCTTTCCCAATCTAAATAAATAGATAAAACTTCCAATTTGATTTTATTTTCTTTTAATTGCTGTCTATAGTTCTCCGTGGGTGATTTTCCTGTGACCTCATAAATCTCCAATGCTCTAATGAGTCTTTTTTTATTATTTGGATGGACATTCATTGCATAATCTGGATCAATAGTATTTAATCTTTTTAAAAGAAAATTTGAACCTAATTTATTGTACTCATCTTCAAGTTTTTTTCTAACATCAAGGTCAGACTTACTTCCTTTAAAAATACCTCGGATTAATGACCTATAGTATAATCCAGATCCACCACAGATTATTGGAACATGATTCCTTGATTGAATATCTTTTATCTTATCTAATACTAATTTTGAGTAGGCACCTGCACTTATNGGCTCTANAGGAGATATAATCCCAACTAAATGATGAGGAATGCCGTCTTGTTCTTCNTTNGTCAATTGAGCAGTACCAATAGACATNCCTTTGTATATTTGCCTGGAATCAAGTCCAATTANCTCTCCTTTTACTTTTTTAGCGATTTCTATTGCTAAANTAGACTTACCACTAGCTGTAGGACCCAATAGAGCTAAAGAAGANTTAATNGATAACAAAAATTTTCTCTAAATGAAAAGGTTAAATACGTTCAAAACGCCGATCTAACTCATCCATAGATAATTGAACTATGATAGGNCGTCCATGAGGACAATAATACGGATGNTTTGTACCAAAAAGTCNATTCACTAATTCACGCATTTCATCAGTATTTAAATCATCACCCGCTTTTACAGCAGCTTTACAAGCAAAACTAGCAGCTANAGCTTCCTGAAATGAAGAATGTTCTTTTTGAGTTTGGAGATAATGATCTAACATTTCTTTTATAATCTCCTTTTCATTGCCCCAGGCCATTTCAGACGGTATAGCTTCAATTAATACTGTATTATCACCAAATTCACTCATTTTAAACCCCATTTTTTCCAAATATATCAATATATCTAATAAAGTTGAAAAATTATCCGGAGAGAATTCCATAACTTCAGGAAAAAGAAGAGTTTGTCCAGGCATTGGATTTGAGTCAAAACATTTCATGGCCTCTTCAAATAGAATTCTTTCATGTGCTACATGTTGATCAATAATAACTAATCCACTACTTATTGCAGAAACAATATATTTTGAATGTACTTGCCACATATTATCTAAATTTATTTCATTAGGATCTGAATCAGTTCGGTCTGATAATTTGGAAACATAGGATTTAGCACGATTAATGTCAGGCTCTTTTACATTTGACGATTGACCTAAAATATTAAAATTTAAATTGCTTTGATGAGCTTGAGATTCAAATTGTTCTCGACTAAATGAACTACTAGCTATAGATGATGACATCAAATTTGGTTTTTCAAAATCAGGAATAGTTTCTAATATAGTCTGTAGAGAGTTTTCAAAAGCTGATTTTAATACATGAAAAACTCGCCATTCATCCTTAAACCTAACTTCAGTTTTCATTGGATGAACATTTACATCTACTTCATCGTATGGTATAGATATATTTATTGCAAAAAATGGATATTCTCCTCTTTTTAATAAAGAACTATAGGCTTGATATGCAGCTGAATTCATTAAACGATTCTTTATATATCTATTATTTAAATAGATATATTGTTCCCCAGGACGACTTCTAATCAAATTTAAATTTCCAAGAAAACCCTTTACTAAATAATTACCTTTTGAAAAATTTACAGCTAGTAGCTGACTGCGATAAGCGGGATCCATCACATGCACAATACGATTTTCCAAATTTTCAGATTCTAATTTCAAAATATCTCGATCATCTGAAATTAAATTAAATTCACAATCAGGATACCCTAAAGCATATCTCCTAACTATTTCAACTACTTTTCTTAATTCAACTCTAGGACTTTTGAGAAATTTCTTTCGGGCCGGAGTATTATAAAAAAGATTTTTTATAGAAATCGATGTTCCTTTCAAACTTGGCGCAGGAATCAAATCATCAGCCTCACCATTTTTAACAAATAATTCATAACCCTCACCACTACCATCCGAAGATAATATTTTTACTTCTGATACAGAAGCAATACTTGCTAAAGCCTCACCTCTGAATCCTAATGAGCTAATCGAAAATAAATCATCAAAATCTTTAATTTTACTAGTACTGTATCTGTTAAAAGCAATCGGCAAATCATTTTGGGAAATCCCGTGTCCATTATCAGTTACTTGTATTAGTTGATGGCCACCTTTTTCCAAAATAATACTTATCTCATTTGCATTTGCATCAAGACTATTTTCTACTAATTCTTTAACTACTGAAGATGGTCTTTCAACAACTTCTCCTGCTGAAATTTTATTTTTTAATTCTTCAGTTAATTCTCTAATCATTTGTTAATTATTTTTAATGTCTTATTATAAATAAATTGATGAATTGATTCAGCTTTTTTTGTCAATTCTAAAACTTCTTTTTCTTTTAATGTTTGATCTTTAGAATTTTCAATATTGATTAAATTAATTAAAACATTCATTGCGGCTCCTCTAGTTGCAGCAAGCGCTACTTCAGATGCAACTCCAACATCACTAACTGAACTCGGATTTCCTTTTGTTACTAAATTTTTACCTAACTCAAGAACTTTTAAAGAAAGAGACATAACTTTAAATGGAACATTAATCGCATATTGATTTGCTTCAAAGATCAATTTCTTTTTTTGCCTTAACTCCTTTTCAGATGAAGCAGATAATCTGCTCGTTGCAAGGACTTGATTGTATGCTTTTGTATCTTCATCTACTAACAAAAGTAAATCATCTTTTAAAGACTGAATTTCTAAACCAACTTTATTCATTTCTTTTTTCAAATCAAAAAAATTCTTCTTATCATGAGTTAGATTTGCTACCATTGATATTAGCGATGCTCCAAGAGATCCAGCTAACGCAGAAACAGATCCCCCTCCAGGAGCAAAACTATTTCTTGACAATTCATCAACAAAATCACTTAATGTTGATGAAGATAACTCACCTTTTATTTTAATTACACTTTCAATTACTTTTTGATCTGGATCAAAAGGAACAACATCATTTAGCCCTAGAGACATTATCGCTGTATCAATAATGTCATCCTCCGGGACGCCTAGCGATTTGTTTTGTTTTTTAAGGTAATGCTTTCCTGCCATTAGCAATGCTTCTTTAGGAACTAAACCTACTAGTTCACTACCTGTGACTCGCAAACCTCTTTGCTCTGCTAACCTACATACTGCATCAAAAACATCATGAATCGTTGAAACTTTATAATTATTAAAATTAATAGAAATTTGAGCTTGCTTGAAAGTATCTATATACCAACCTACAGCCTTTACATCTTTAAACATTCCAGGAATTTTAACTGGACTCCCATCAGGATTACGAACAATTTGACCATCTAAAAGGTTTGGTGATTCGGGATTAGGTATTCGCTTACTTCTTCCACTTTCACGGATTTCAAAAGCAATATCAGTAGCTAATCTTTTGTCTTTAGTATTTAAATTGATGTTGTATGCAATCAAAAANTCTCTTGAACCAATAATTGTCGCACCAGTTTTTGCGTTAAATTNTNTAGGNCCATAATCAGGNTTCCATTTTGGATCATTAAGTTTTTCAGNCAAACTTTCATATTCACCTTTTCTAATATCTGGAAGACTACTCCTGTATTGTTTTTTAGCAGNCTTTTCATACAAATAAATTGGAATATTTAATTCATTACCAACTCGTTTAGCAACATTCTTCGATAGCTGAATACAATCTTTATCTGAAAAATCATTTATTGGTACAAATGGACAAACATCCGTCGCGCCAATCCTGGAGTGAGCACCCTCATGTTGAGTCATATCTATAACCCTAGAAGCAGTCTTGATTGCTAAAAATGCTGCTTTTTCTACAGCTTTTGGATTTCCGATGAATGTAACAACAGTTCTATTAGTATCTGAACCTGGATCAACATCTAAAAGAGTAATTCCATCTACACTTTCGATTGAATCAGTGATTTCTTTTATTTTACTAGCATCACGTCCTTCGCTAAAATTGGGTATACATTCTACAAGTTTCATGGTGCTGAATTAGATACTTGAACTAAATAATTAATAAGAAACAAAACCACTATTAAGGTAGAAATTGTACCTAAAAGTGATCTTTTATATCGCCTAGAAGGAAGAATTTTATTAAAATATCTTTTCAAACTATATACCAACAAATAATAACATAAAAAAATTCACAAAGGGGCTCATTAGCAACCAAATAGGTGAAATGCTAGTAAACATTCCAAAAAGGATTAATCCCATTAAAATTTGAGGGCCGTAAATTTGAAGCTTAACAACTAAGTCAGGATTTTTACGAATCATTAATCCGGAAAATATTTGGGAACCATCTAAAGGTGGTATTGGAATCATATTAAAAACAGCTAACATTATATTTATCTGAGTAAACATCATTAACATAGTTGAAAGAGAACCTAAATTTCCAGTAAAACGAATAAATGACCCCGCAATAAAAGCTAACAGTAAATTTGAAGCTGGACCAGCGAATGCAATTTTCATCATATCAGTTCTAGGGCTTGCTAAATATCGTGAATCAACAGGCACAGGCTTTGCCCAACCAAAACCAACAAAAAGAATCATTAATGAACCCATCATATCTAAATGAGCTATAGGATTTAATGTTAACCGTCCAGCATATTTTGCAGTAGGGTCGCCTAATTTATTTGCTACCCAACCATGTGAGAATTCATGGAAAACAAGTGCAAATAAAAGAACAGGAATTAATAAAACAAGCACTTCTGGTGGTAATCTAAATAACATTATTAGAACCTAGGGTGAAAATCACGATGGACCTGTTTTAGATGCTCTTTGTCCAAATGTGTATATATTTCTGTAGTCGTAATATCAGCATGTCCCAACATCTCTTGAACAGAACGAAGGTCAGCACCACCCTCTAAAAGATGTGTTGCAAAAGAGTGTCTTAATGTATGGGGACTTATATCTTTTGTTATATTTGCATTCTTAGTCCATTTTTTCAATAAAATCCATATCATCATCCTAGTAAGTTTTTTACTATTGCGACTCAAAAAAACTTCTTTTACTTTTGGATCACCTTTTGAAAGACTAGGCCTAACATCATTGATATAACTCATTAAGTTTTTTAAAACAATTGGACCAATAGGAACATAACGAATCTTCTCTCCCTTGCCCTTTACATGAATAAGACCTGAGTCTACCCTAACATCATCTTTTTTTAAATCACATAATTCAGTAACTCTCAATCCACATGAGTATAAAAGTTCAAAAATATTTTGATCGCGAATGGCCATAGGATCGTCATTTGGTATTGAATCAAAAATAATATCAATTTCTTGAACAGTTAGAATTTTTGGTAATTTTCTATTCACTTTTGGAGTTTTTATATGATACGCAGGATTATCTTTCATTTTTTTTTCTTCAATCAAATAATTATGATAATTCCGAATGGAAGAAATTGCTCTTTTTATTGAATTAGCAGACATACCTCTATCATTTAAAAAACGTATATATGATCTTATATTACCCAATGTTACATTTTTTATTGATTTAATTTTAAGCTCAGTATCTAAAAAACTGTGATATTGATTCAAATCTCTGAAATAAGATTGCATTGTGTTTTCAGATTTACCACTACTAACCTTTAACTTAATTTTATATTGTTCGAGAAAATGTTTCATGTAGTTTCAAATTATAGATGATTCAACAGATTCACACAGAATGTG
>PASX01000044.1 GCA_002713455.1 Fidelibacterota bacterium | reverse complement strand
CTTTATATATTTTCATTTTTAATTCTAAGGTATACCTAAAAATTTATGTGTTTGAAGGCTTACACTCCAATTAGGATGTTTATGGCAGTACTCAATAGTTATTTTTGTATTTTTTTCTTTATTTTTATCATCCTTAGGTTGAAGTGAAAAATGATCAAAGGATAAATTTTCAAATTCTTTTGGATCAACTTTTGATTGTGGATAAACAAATTTGAGCTCATTTCCATTCTTTAATTTTAGCTCACTTCCAATTTTTGGACTAACACAAACCCAATCAATTCCTTTTGGTGGTATAATTGTTCCATTTGTTTCTACAGCTATTTCAAATCCAAAATGATGAAAACGATCAATAAAATTTTTATCAATTTGTAGTAGAGGCTCTCCTCCTGTGCAGACTACAAACGGTTTTGACTTTGAATAATCAGGCCAAAATGAAAGGACATGATTTGCTAGCTTTTTTGCTGAATCAAACTTTCCTCCACCTGGGCCATTTGTTCCAACGAAATCGGTATCACAAAAATTACATATTGCCTTTTCGCGATCCTTCTCTAGTCCAGACCATAAATTACATCCAGTAAATCTTAAAAATACTGCAGGTCTACCTGTATGATAGCCCTCACCTTGAATCGTATAGTAAACTTCTTTTACAGAGTACATTTTATTTCTTGTATACTAGTGGATCTCTAAGACCAGCATCCGAAAATCCTTTTATTCTAATTTGACATGCATCACAGGCTCCACAAGGATTGCCATTATTAAACGGATCATAACATGAATGAGTGATTCCATAATCGACACCGAGCTCCAATCCTTTTTTTATGATTTCAGCTTTTGTTAGTTGAATTAATGGCGTATGAATCGTTATTTGATTATTTTTTTCTGTACCTGATTTTGTCGCAAGTTGAGCCATCTTTTGAAAAGATTCAATATATTCAGGCCTACAATCAGGGTATCCACTATAATCAAGTGTATTTACTCCAATAAATATATCATTCGATTTAATTGTTTCTGCAAAAGCCAACCCAAATGAAAGAAAAATTGTATTTCGTGCAGGGACATATGTGATAGGAATCTCATTTGAAATTTGACTTGTATTACGTTCTTTAGGAACTTCAATATCGTCGGTAAGCGCAGATCCCCCAAATGCTCGGAGATCAATCTTAAGATTTATATGATTCTCGACTCCTATAAAACTTGCAACATTTTTAGCTGCATCAATTTCAAACTCGTGTCTTTGGCCATAATTAAATGATAATGCATGAAGTTCATATGCATCTTGTTTTGCTATTGCCAAACATGTTGCAGAATCAAGACCTCCAGATAATAATATAACAGCTTTTTTCATAATCATTAATAATCGATAAAGAAATTACGTTATATTATTATTTTGAAACGAAATTCAGAAACAAGTATTTTCCATTAATAATAATGATAGGATATCACAATTTTAACATGAAAAAATTAATTCTATTTTGTTTACTGTTTATTGGCTGTTCAGAAGATGAGGGGGAAACATTTGACAATAGTTTGCCAAAACTTAATCTTGATAAATTTCGGGTTGTTGAAGCCGGTGGTGGGTTTGGCATGCCAACTACCTATTCACTATCATTTTCCGGATATATTATTAATTTGACGGATAATGTTTATAAAACTTATCGCCAAAATGTAGTATTTACAGCAGCAAATGGGAATCAAGTAACTGGAGAAATGGGATTGCCGATGTTTCGTTGGTTATGTCCATACGATTCATTGTACGGTGGTGGAAGATCCGATAATTTTGAAAACTCAACTTTTATTGATTCAATAGTTTCCTGGGAAGCAATAAATGATGGACTAATTGTAAATTATGGTGAAGGTGATGAGTGTGATAAAAATTAAGGCTTTTGTGCAGTCATCATAATTTCAATTAAAGCTCCTGGAAACAATACTGTTTCGACCGCAGCTCTAGCCGGGTGTGCTTGATCAAAATATTTAGTATACACCTCATTCATTGCTTTATAATTTTCCATATCTGAAATAAATACCTGAGCTTGTACAACATCATCAAAATCATATCCAGCTTCATTTAATACTGCACCAAGATTTTCCATTACTTGTTTAGTTTGTTCTTTTATACCACCACTAATTATTGTGCGCGTAGCTGGGTCTAATGCAATTTGTCCAGCTAAATACAAGGTATTGTTAATTAAAATTCCCTGTGAATAGGGTCCAACAGCCTCAGGTGCCTTATCAGTAGCAATAACTATTTTTTTATTTCCAGTTTTTATTTTTGTTGAAAAATCAACTTCACACCCTAATAGGTTTAGAGAGATTAATATTAAAATAAGTTTTTGCATATTATACACCATTCTTAATTATTGATTCCATAGCATCCCCAAAACGATCAATTTCCTCTACAGTAGTATATACATGTGGAGTAACCCGACAACCTTCAAACTCTGGATGTTTAATACCTACAACAAAAATTCGATATTTATCCCATAGATGTTTTGCAACATCTGAGGTATCAATACCTTTAATCTGTACAGTAGCTATAGCACAACCNAAGCCAGGTTTTAAGCTTGTGTGCAATCTGATACGATCATTTTTTAATAAACGTTTTGCCCAACGATCTCGTAAATAAATTAATCGAGCTTCTTTATTTTTACTTCCTATGCCTTGATGAAAAGTAAGTGCATCACCAATAGCTATTTTGTTAGGGCATGGATGAGTACCAATCTCCTCAAATTTTCTAATATCACCTTTTCCGCATTCTCCTGGGGCTTGCATTGGCCATAAATCAGCAATTTTATTTTTACGAACATATAGCATACCTGTGCCAAAAGGGGCAGAAAGCCATTTATGTAAACTTGTAGCATANTAGTCNCAATCTAAGTCATCGATATTGAAATCAAAATGAGCAAAAGTATGAGCACCATCTACTATTACAGGTATGTCATATTTTCTAGCCATACGAACAACTTTTTTAACNGGTANAATTTGACCTGTTATATTGATCATGTGGCACATAAGAATCAGTTTTGTTTTTGGAGTAATATTTTGCTTGAATAGTTTTACAATTTCATTATCATTTTCCGCAGGTACTGGAATTTTAAATTGTTTCATAACTATTCCATCTCTGCATTCTCNTTGTTTAAAAGTGCTGATCATNCGACCATAATCTTGAGTAGTTGTTAATACCTCATCTCCAGGCTCAAGATCAAATCCATTCTGACAAATTTGAAGTCCTTCTGATGCATTTCTAGTTAATGCTATTTCTTCTGTATCACAACCAAAAAATCTNGCCATTCTTTTTCTAACTGTTTCTTTTTGAGGCTCAAGAATGCGCCACATTGAATAAGCCGGAGANGTATTAGAAAAATCTAAATATCGTTTTAATGCGTTTTGTACTACAGTAGGTGANGGACTTACTCCACCATTGTTCAAATTAATAAGTCCGCGATCAGCGGTATATCCTTGCTGTATTTCTCTCCAATAAGATTCATCTTTAGCAATTGATTTTGGATCACCAGATACTTTTTTAATTTTTGAATATGCATTTGCCATTAAAGTTGGGCTTGACACTATCATTGATGCCGCAGCTGCTGGCTTAGCAATGGCCCCAAGAAATTGTCTGCGATCTAGACTTCCCATAGCTCCTCCTATGATATACTTATCTATTGAGGTTGGATTTTACATATTGTTATTGAATTTATCAAAAGAACAACATTTTTAAATTAAAAAATAATCTACACTTAATGTAAAACTTTAAACTTTGCATTTTTTTTNAAAATCTTCATTTTCTCTATTGCCTTCANTTTTTTTCTTCNTTTATATTGATAGGCCTCTTTTGGCAGGATTCATAAAGAATTCAAAATGAAGAGGTTGGCAAGTGAAAAAGTGATAGGGCTCTGGGTTGGCGTTCAGAGCCTTATAATTTGGAAATTAGCCGCAGGGTTTTCAATTGATTTGTAAATTCTGCGGCATTTCCTTTTTTAGAGTAAAATAGTTTCTTGAAAATGGGGGCGATCGGTTTCGACGAGATATGCATCGTTGAAAATGGCATGTCGAGGTCCAGGATCTCGTTAATCACCTGGAAAAACCATAAATGCCGATAACGGCTACATGGCCGCTGCTTAAATANAGTAGTGGCCCGTTCTAAGTTTAGTTAGCCTATAGCTAGACTTAAGAGCGTCAATTTTATAGGCTGGTCCTGATTATTGTCTGTGTTATTAGGATGAGACTTTAACAGACTTTGCTTGTAATGGCTGTGTCAACAGAGCAGTTATAAGTAAGCTTAATCTGTTTGACTAAGCATGTAGATGTTCTCTTGGATTCTATTTCGGACGGGAGTTCGATTCTCCCCGCCTCCACACAAAAAGTAATTTTATTACATTTTTTCAGGCGCAGAAATTCCTAGGATTTCCAATCCATTACTTAATATTGTTTTAGTTCCTCTTACTAGTCCGAGACGCGCTANTGATAGGGCGGTATCATCAGTTAAAACATGACATTCAGCATAAAATTTATGAAAGCGATTTGCTGTCTCATTTAAATATGTAGCAATGAGATGCGGCTCAAGCGAGTCATGTACACTATTAATTATTTCAGGGAATTTCTCTAATTTTTTTATTAAATCAATTTCGCAAGTATGAGTTAACAAAGNTGNTTCAAAATCTAAATCAATNAATTCTTTTTTTGAATTTGCATGCTTTAAAATATTNCAGATTCTTGCATGAGCATATTGNAAGTAGTANACTGGATTCTTTTCAGATTGATCTTTTGCAAGATCTATNTCAAANTTCANATGNGAATTCATTCCNCTCATTATAAAAAAATATCTTACTACGTCAGAACCAACTTCATCAACTAGTTCATCTAATGTAACAAAATTTGCTTTCCTTGTCGACATTTTAACTTTTTCTCCAGCACGAACCAAAGTAACAAACTGATATAAAAGAACTTTTATGTGTTTAGTATCAATACCAAGTGCATTGAGCGCCAAAAGTACATCAGGATAAGTATCCATATGATCTGCTCCAAAAATATCAACAATTAAATCATAATCTCGATCGATTTTGTTTTTATGATAAGCAGTATCTGGAACACGATATGTAGGTTCTCCAGTGTTTTTGATATATACTCTGTCTTGTTCTTTCCCAAGAGCAGTTGATTTAAACCACGTAGCATCATCCTTTTCGTAAATTAAATCTTTATTTTTTAATTCCATCAGTAATTGATCAATTTCACCATTTTCATAAAAGGTTTTTTCATTAACGAATTCATCAAATACTATATTTAATGTAGATAGACTTTTCTTGATATCATTAAAAATTGACCGTTCTGCTTCAGATATAAATAAAGAACTATTTTGTTCTAATTTATCTCCATGTTTATCAATTATTAATTGAGCAATATTTTTTATATATTTTCCTTGATAACCATCTTCTGGGAATTGATATTTTTTACCTAATATTTCAAAATATCGTGCTTCAACAGATTGGCCTAAGATTCTCATTTGTCTTCCAGCATCATTATAATAATATTCTCTCGTTACATTATATCCATTCCACTCTAAAATATTTGAGATACAATCACCTAAAACAGCATTTCTTCCATGTCCTATTGTTAATGGACCTGTTGGATTTGCACTTACAAATTCGACATTTGCTTTTTTACCTTTTCCAGAAGACCCAAAGCCATATTTTTTTTCATTTACTATTTCTTTAAGCATTCCATGGTAATAATTATTGCTAATTTTAAAATTTATGAATCCAGGCTTTGTAACTGTGACTTCATCAATTAGGTTTTCAGGTATATTTAAATTTGAAACAATATTATTCGCAATATCAATAGGGCTTAGCTTTAATTCCTTTGATAATGTTAATGCTAAACTTGTAGAAAGGTCTCCAAACTCAGAATTTTTTGGAGCACTTAAACTGAAATCCTTGTTTGGATATTTTAATGAAGAAAGTGATTTATTTAATATCTGAGTTAATTTTGACGAAATCTTCATCATCAAATTCCCTTAGTGGGGCATCGGCCCACAGTTTCTCAATATTATAATAATTTCTTTCTGAAGTTCTAAATATATGAACAATTACATCTATATAGTCTAATAGTACCCAATTCAAATGTTCATATCCTTCAATTCTAATTGGCTTGTGATCAGTATTTTTTCTTATTGAATCAGCAATTGCCTTTACTTGAATATTTGTATCTGAAGAGCAAATCACAAATTCGTCAGTGATACTTGTCAAATCTTTTACATTAAGGCTTATAACATTTTCTGCTTTTTTATCTAATGCAAAATGTGCAATCTGGGCTGCTAGTTTATTTGCATTATCAGCCTTGACTTTAGAAATTTGGGTCAACCTAGTCCGTTACTTTTTCAGTAAGATTTTATCTGGGAAATTGAATTATAATCTTTCCCTATAATTAGAGTAAGGTCAACATCTAGGTTAGGGTCAACAGAAGTAATTACTTGATTTGGATTTTTGATATCAAATCTTAGAGCTTCTGCTACATGTTGTAGGCCCGTTATGTTTTCATTCCTTTGAATAAGAATTGTTTTTTCATATTCAAAATGATCTGCATTTTCGGATCGGACAACATCCACACGATTATCTCTAAGAAATTGTGAAAATTTTGCTGCAATTCCTGGTGTTCCACAACCATTGAGAATTTCAATCTGAATATCTAATACTGGATTTGCTTCATAAATTTCTGTAGCAAGTTTAGGAGTATCAGGCATAGAGGGAAACTTTACTTCAATAGGAACACCTATTTGTGCTTGTCTATCTGAAAATGAAAAAATAAATGCTACCAATAAAAGGGACATTACGGCAATACCAGAATTCACTAAACCCATTTTTTTAGCTTTACTACCGCGAGATTTTTTTCGAGGAGTTGAGAAAAGTTTAGAAGATTTCCGTCGTTTTATCTTTGACACTATCTAGAATTATATAATCGAGAGTATGGTTGAGAATAACCATATCTTGGATAATTATTCATTGAAAATTTTACAAACAAATTTTTTGTTGGTTGATAATCTAAGGCCGCTCCATAAAATAACTGTGATCCACCAAATCTATTTTTTGAATATTGGTTAGCTCCATTCATTGGAGAGGCAAGCGTAAAATTAGTTGATAATCTCATATTTTCTTTAATCATATAATTTATTTGATTTGTATATGAACCAACTGACATTGAATTGCCTCCAAAACTCATCATATTCATCCCAAAGCTATGATTCATTGAAAATCGGTTAGGATCTAAAAAAGATAAGTTTTGAGCATGCGAAAGACCTTGAGTATTAACCGGCAACGAGTTTATGGGCACCTTAGACCTAAGTTGCCCCGTCAATAAGGATGTTAATGTGCTTAGAAGCACTATTTTCAAAATAGAAGTCTTTATTATCATATTATAAAATACAAATAAAAGGTAGTATTTGTTCCAGCGAATTTTTTTATCTCCAATTATTAATTATTGCACCACCAAGACATTCTTNGCCATCATAGAATACAACTGATTGGCCTGGCGTGATTGCAAACTGAGGATTTTTGAATTCAACAACGCATTCATCATTATTTAATAATGACAATCTACATTCTTGATCTTTCTGTCTATATCTAATTTTAGCAGAAAGNTTTTTTGTATTTTCTGGTTGTAANCCACTTATCCAGTGTAATTGATCAGCTACAAGCTTNTTGTGAAATAATGATGGATGATTATGCCCTTGAGCAACAATTAGAATATTATTATCAAAATCTTTATCTGCAACAAACCAAGGCTCTTCCTTATCGCCAAATCCTCCGCCTATACCTAATCCTTTTCTTTGCCCAATTGTATAATACATTAAGCCATCATGTTTACCACAATTATTTCCTTCAGTTGTTTGAATTAATCCAGGTTTAGCTGGGATATATTTTTTTAAAAATTCCTTAAAAAACTTTTGTTCTCCGATAAAACAAATTCCNGTACTATCTTTTTTTGCATAGTTAATTAAGCCTGATGACTCAGCAATTTTACGTACCTCAGTTTTTTCTATATCTCCTATCGGGAACATACTTTTTGATAGTTGATTTTGCCCTANTAAATATAAAAAATAGCTCTGATCTTTACTTTCATCTAAACCTTTAAATAAAGCATATGTATCACCATTTTTTTTAATTCTTGCATAATGTCCTGTAGATATTTTATTTGCACCAAGCTTTAAGGAATAGTCTAAAAATGCTTTGAATTTCACTTCNCGATTACATAATACATCTGGATTGGGTGTACGTCCTTTTGCATATTCATCTATGAAATATGTGAAAACATTTTCCCAGTATTCTTTTGAAAAATTTACAGAATGTAATTGCAATCCTAAATGATCACATACAGATAGGGCATCTTTGTAGTCATCNGAAGTTGTACAATTTTCATCATCGCCTTCCCAGTTTTTCATAAAAATACATTCAACATTGAAACCTTTCTCTTTTAGTAATAGAGCTGTTACAGAACTATCAACTCCACCACTAATACCTACTATGATTGGTTTACTCATTAATAATTAACCCAATCTCTTTAACTAATTGATTTATATCGTNCTTTGTATTACTTCTACCAAAACTAATTCTAAGTGTTGAAAGATTATGTTCATCATTTATGCCCATTGCTTTAAGGACAGGAGAGGGCTTTGCAATACCTGAACCACAAGCTGATCCATTTGATAGTTCTATACCTTTGCGATCTAGTTTAGCTAGTAGAATATCACTACGATTACCAGGGAAACTTATACTTATAAGTCCTGGAACATGATTTTTTGGGTCACCATTATAGATAATTGATGAATTTAGTTCTCTTATTTTAATTTTAAATAATTCTTCAAGTTTTGATAGGTGCTTTATTCTTTTATCAAGATTTTTGGATATCAAACTTGCAGCTTCACCTAATCCTGCAATTCCTGAGACATTTTCAGTTCCTGCTCTTTTATTTTCCTCTTGACTCCCACCAATAATTANAGAATTTAGTTTAGNTTTTCTTTCCCTATANAAAAANCCAACCCCCTTAGGTCCATAAAATTTGTGTCCTGAAAAACTTAAAAATTGAGCCCCTATGTTATTAACAGATAGTGGAATTTTTCCTAACGCTTGTACTGAATCTGAATGAAATGGNACATCTGCTTTTTGAGCAATTTCTGTTAGTTTTTTGATTGGTTGAATAGTCCCAACNTCATTATTAACTAACATTATAGAAATTAATCCTGTGTCATGCCTGATAGCTGATTTAAGATCTTTAGGGTCAACTTGTCCATCAGAGTTCACTTGTAAAATTGAGCAACTAACTCCAAATGGTTCTAATTGTTCTATTACATTTAATATCGCAGGATGCTCTATTGATGAGGTTATAATATGTTTTTTCTTACCATAAATAATTGACCAAATAACCATATTATTTGCTTCAGTTCCACTCCCTGTAAAAAAAATTTCATCAGGTGATGCTTCAATTGTTTTAGCAACCATGCGTCTAGCATTTTCAATAATTGNTTTGGCTTTTCTTCCTGANGAGTATAGACTAGATGGATTACCATAATTAAGCTCAGATATTTCATTCATNTTTTCAATTACTTGAGGATGGGGAGGAGTTGTGGCNCTATGATCAAAATATAACATTATATAACTAAATTAAATTTTGAGTATAAAAAATATGACCTTAAAGGTCATTTCTTATTGAAGCAAATTTTACAGTATTTTTCAAATTTTTGTAGAATGGTGGTTGTCGTTCTTCTAAGCGATTCATTATTAATGAAATATCATATTCAAATCTTACAACGTTCCATTCAAATTTATCACCAATTGTAAGGAATGCAACAGATCCTCTAGGATCTTCATCAAACGGTAAACCTGTAGCACCTTGGCATAGAATTCTTAGATTGTCTTTTGTTTCATTTCTTGGTGTATGTATATGCCCGTGAACGAAAACAAAATCAGTTAATTCTGGATGTGCTTTAGCTACATGGTTTTTCCAACCTATCGCTTCGTCCATCGTAGGTGGGATATCATCTCGTTGATACCATGCATGTGTAAATTCTACTAAGGTACTTCCTATAATATCTCTATGAGCAATATGCATAGGTGAACAAAACTTTACTCCCTCTTCACCTAGCTTATTTGCTGTCCACTCTTCATTTGCTATAATTTCTTTACAGATTGGGTCATCAGGAGACATTCCTTCAAGAGTTGGTCTTTCTTGCGTCCAGAGTTTTTCTAATAAATATCTATCATGATTTCCACGTACAAAAATACAATTAGGAATTGCTTTAAGCATTTTCATTGTATTTTCTGGTTCTGGGCCAAGAGCAAAGCAATCGCCTAGACAAATGATTTGGTCTACATCATTATGATCTTCGATGATAGAAAGAGCATATTCAAGCGCAGACGTATTTGAATGAATATCAGTTATTATTGCAAAGGTTTTTGAGCNCATAGATAATGAATATACATGTCCTGTTAAAAAGGNCGCAAGTNTNAAACNACAACCATTTTATATTGCTGATTTAAATACTTGGAGTAAANAAATAATCAACAGTATTATTTTATTATGAATGAAAGCAGTCTTCTCATTGTTGGATCNATTGGTTTAGATGAAATTAAAACNCCATTTGAATCAAAGAAGAATGTTATAGGTGGTTCAACCACTTATAGCCTTATCGCTGCTAGTAATAATATATCGGTTTCGATTGTCGGGATTATTGGGAATGATTTTCCAGACTATGGTCATCAGATTTTTCAATCAAAAGCATCTAATTTGGATGATCTTCAGGTAGTTGAAGGAAAAACATTTAGGTGGGGTGGTCTATACCATGAGAATTGGGATGATAGAGAAACTCTGTATACTGAATTAGGGGTATTNTCAGNTTTTCAGCCTATTTTAACTAAATCAAATAAAAATAGTTCACATATCTTTTTAGCTAATATTCACCCTGATCTTCAAAAATCAGTTATTGAACAAAATGAAAATAATAATGCAATAATAGTAGTTGACACGATGAATTTATGGATTGATATAGCTAAAGATTCATTATTGGATGTTTTATCTAAATCTAATATCCTTTTATTAAATGAGAGTGAAGCTTATATGCTAACAGATTGCGATACATTATCAGATTCAGCTTCGACAATATTAGATATGGGTCTTGATTATGTTGTGATTAAAAAAGGAAGCTATGGTTTAGAATTTTTTTCTTTAGAAGATCATAAAATAGTAGGAGCATATCCAGTAAATCAGGTTGTTGATCCTACGGGAGCAGGTGACACCTTTGGTGGTGGGTTTATTTCAGCTTTAGCTTCAGGGCTATCTAAAACAGATTCATTAATTTATGGTTCAAGTCTTGCNTCTCTTTGCGTAGAAGGATTTGGTCCAGAAGGTATTCTTAATGTATCGGATAATGAAATAAANAGGAGAATTAATTTTTTAAAATCAGCTCTAAATAGTTGATTCGATATGACTAGAGATATAATTTCAATGAATATTTTGACTCAAAATAAAGAGGAAACATGATAACAAGAAAACCATTACTATTAATATATTCACTTTTTATTTCATTATTTTTGTGGGGATGTGGNGCTTCTGCAGAATATACATCTGCAAAAATNGCGATTGATAAAAAAAATTGGACTGAAGCAGAAGAATATTTATTTAAAGCTCTAGAAGTTGAACCTGGGAATGCAGAGGTAATGGTCCAAATAGGCTACCATGTTCATGCACGCAAATCTGAATGGGTTGAAATGAACAATATGTTTAATCAAGCTATTGAAATTGATCCTAATGCGAAAGTATTAAATCGTCCAATTATAGAATTAACAAATAACTATCGCTCTATGTTCTGGGCTGAAACTTATAATAAGGCTATAATAGGTTATAATAAATTTAGAGAGACAAGGGATAAGCCTACTTTAGAATCAGCGATTAATCTTTTTAATGAAACACTAGATATCGACCCCAAACAAAATGAAACATATTCTATTCTAGCTAATTCTTATTACGAATTTGAAGACCATACTAAATCAGTTGAATTCGCAAGAAAAGCTTATGATATGGCACCAAATGATTTCCAACCAAGTTATACACTTGGTCAAATCTTATCATTAACAGGCGATAAAGAGAATGCTATAATATATATTGAGCAAGCAAGGACTTTGGATCCAACAGATTTAGGAGTCTTAAAATTATTAGCAGGTCTTTATTATGAAACCGATAAAAAAGAAAAATCAGTTGAGACCTTTCAAATGGCAATTAAGCAAGAAACTGATAAGCCTGCTAAAGCCAATCTTTATTTCAACTTGGGTGTTTTATATATGCAATTAGATAGTTTTCAAGATGCTGAAGACAATTTTATGTCAGCATATGATCTTAATCCAGAAGACACAGAAGCTTTAGTTGGTATAGCTCAAACATTTGAAAATGCTGAAAAATGGAGGAGGGCTTCAAAATTTTATAGAGAGTTGATAGCTCTTCAACCTGAAAATCCAGACCATTATAAAGGAATGGC
>PASX01000043.1 GCA_002713455.1 Fidelibacterota bacterium | reverse complement strand
CTTGGGCGCTCATATCTTTTATAAATGCATAAATGGCTTCGTCAAGTTGTTGTAAAAGGATTTGATGGTCATTCCACTGATTTGCATGAGTATCAAATCCACCTAGATTTAATCTATATACTGGAGTAGATAGTCCCCCTGAAATAAGCCGCCCAGCTACTGCCATTTGTAAACCTATATTTGTATTAGGATATTCAAATTGATTTTTTCCCTTATTACCAGCATTATGGATTATACCTGAATATTCATAAGTACTTTTATCTACAGCTCGAATATAATTCAATTCATGAACACCATAATTTTTTGAAGAATTATCTAAGGAGCCAGGAATATAGTTCTCATCAATAATTTTATAAAGTGAGTCATCATTGCCTAAAATTGTACCCATATTTGATTCTTCTGATTGAAACTCAAGTAAGTTAGCACTGCCCATTTGAATTCCAATCGGATGATCTGGAATATTAGCTGGATAATCAGGATAATCATGTTTAAACATTCGACCTAGCCAACCAGTCTTCCATACGTTATCAGAGCCAGAACCTGTAACCCAAATATCTGATGAACGAAAGTGAGATAGATTGCCAATTGGGTATCCAACGCCATGAATTCCTGCAGCTAATCCTTGGCGAAATAACTCTTGTGTATTTATTAGTGAGGGATGAAGACTAGTATCATATTTTAATGAAAGTGAATTCGATGATTTGATTCCTAAATTTGGACGGAGATTATAATAAATGCTATCTTGAATTGGAATTAAGGTGTTTAAGCCATCATTTCCACCATTTAACTTTATAAGTAAAACAATTCTATCAGGATTCCAATCTCCAGAGGGTTTTCTAGACTTGTTAGATCGACCAAAAGCCATTAGAGGCATTTTTGTACCCGCTACAGATAAAGCTGTAAATGATTTAATGAAATCTCGACGTTTCATATTAATTGTGCCTCAGGTAATCTCAATATATATTTAAATAGAATATTTATTCTATAGTCTGCTCCTTCAGAATTAATGTTCCAATCATATTCTGAAGCACCATCCATAAGTATCTCTACCAACTTATTTTCCATAGATTTAGAAAGAGGAAATCCAAAATAGACTAACGTTAAATCTTTAACCAATTCACGTGCGTTATTTGGATTTGGAAGATCTTTAATTAGCTCTGTTAGATTTGTTTCAAATTTTAATCGGCTATCAATTTTTGGATCAAAAAACCGTGTTGCATATAGTTTTCTAAGAGGGAGAGTTATTGAATTTATCCATGACCGATGGCCAGTCCATCCATTGACATCGGGTGGGTAAAAAAGAACCATTCCCATGAGTTGAATACGCTGTTGAATATACCTTTCAGGAAAGATAGAATCTTTGTGTCCCGAATTTCGAATGAGTCCAAGCGTGTGGAAGGTAGGATCCTGAATGTGAGCGCCACGAAAGTTTTCATCATAAAAATGTTCGGAGGAAAAAAGGAATTCTAATACTGGAAAAATTTCATAATTACTTTGTCGGAATATATTAGCCATTTCAGTTACAAATTCTTCATCGACTAATTCATAAACAAACCATTTATAAATTTTCTCACAAATAAAATAAGCAACGACTTCTTGCTTTAAAATAGTATCAATTATATCATCACCGTTTAGATAACCACCTTTGCCTAGAAATTTTTTTCGTCCAAAATCATGATATGCCTGCCAGTAATCCCCTTCACCTCTTTTATAATCAAAAAGATAATTTGTTTTATAACCATCGGTACTATAGCCTGTGAAGGCTTTAGATGCATTAAGAACATCATCTTGTGAATAAGTATCAACTCCCATTGTAAAAAGTTCCATTAGTTCTCTGGCAAAATTTTCATTAGGAGAATTTTTTCTATTTTTTCTTGTGTCTAGCCAAATCATCATGGCAGGACCAAATGTTACACGTCTCAATAAAGTTTTAAAATTGCCAATACAATTTTCTCTAATTACATCATTTTGCTCATAAATAGCTTGAGGGAAATATACTTTTTGTGCGTTTGTTGCAAAGTGATCATGCCAAAATAAAGTCATTTTTTCACGAATAGAAATTTCATCTTTTAAAATTAAATTTTGCCACCATTCTATTAATTCAATACGTCTTTGTCTATAAATCTTTTGATACTCTTGTCTTTGGGCAGTCGAAAATTCTCTAAAATCAGGAATTTCTTCATTTACCCATTCTCCTGGAATTTGAGGTTTATGTCGAACACGAAAAATTTCTTTAATTGCATCATTTAGTCCAATATCAGCAAAGTGTTTGATTTCATTATAGTTTGTACCAGTTGAAACGCGACGGAGTAAATGAGCTGCTTTTTTTAAATCCCAATTTGTAGAAGATAATTTATTTAACGTTGTTTTTGTATTTAGTTTTTTAGGTTTTTCTTCTGGTATTGGGAGTTTGAAAATAAATGGGTCAGACTCCAAATTTTCCAATTCAATTTTAGCCATTTGCGGAGTGGGCCATTCTGGATCAATATGAATGATACGATCTCTAGAGGATTTTTTTAACTGAAAGAATGACCTTCTAGAAATAGTTTTGTTCATGCGTTAATTTATAAGATTTTTATTATACATTTTGATTGTTTTAAGAGGATTGTCAATAAATTCGCCCATCATTTTCATTTTATTTAATGGTATTTTATGAGGAGCATCATATTTTTCAAAATGGATTGGGTGACCTCTTTCAAGCAAAATCTCGCTTGCTGTTCTACCTGCTTTTATAGGAATTATTTCATCTTTATTTCCATGCATTAGCAGAATAGGTGTATTAATACTTTCTACCGTAGCATCATTTAAAAGTTGAGTTTTAAATTTGATGAAACCTGCTATAGGAATAATACCTCCAATTGGAAAGGGTAGACGAAGAGCAAAGTCAATTGCTAAACATGCTCCTTGAGAAAAACCAATTAAGAAAATATTTGAATTTTTATAACCACTAGTTTGAATTTTACTTAATAAATTATTCATCCCATCAAATGTTTTATCAAATTCCCATCCATCTTTATCATTTCCTCCAAACCATGAATTTCCTTTTTGTGAATCAGCTTTATAAGGAGCCCTTGGAAAGTGCCATTGAGCATCTTTTATTTTTAATAATTTAGCTACAGGTTCAAAAACATATTCATCACCTGTCCAACCATGAATACCAATGATAGCTTTGTTAGGTTTCTCACTAGTAGAAAGGGTTTGTGTAACTAATCTAAAGCTCACAACAACATTGATCGAGGATTTGAACAGAATTTAAAAATAAACTTTCATCTCGCAGATAGGCTTGTATACATGTTCCTACATCAATTCCAGTAATTTGNGCTAATCCTTCATATTTAGTTAAATCACTTGCNGTTACTTTCATTGTTATAAAGCCTCCATAAACATCACCACAGTTATTACATTTTGAATCTTTATCGCAAGATACAAAAAATAAAAAAATAAGTAGAATTGTGTAGATTTTTTTCAAGGATTGCTTTAAAAATTGCCTTCAGCTGTAAGAACCCACTTTGAATTTGATGGAGTTCTGCTTGGTTCTAATCTATAAAGTTTTCCTGTAGCGGTGTCAAGCATATAATGCCAGTGAGTACGCTCTATTTGAAACGATTGCAGTTGAAATCTTCCTGCAGCTTTATCTTTATCAAGCTGATCTTGTACGTAATTATCTAATTCTGANATAATTGAGTTGAGGCTATCATCCTTTGCTTGGCTGGTACCCATTAACATAAGTATTGTTGTCATCATAATTAGTCCTGTCAAGATTCCTCTTGTGTATTGCTTCATAGTTTAAGCTCCTATTCTTATTTACCAATTTTTCTGTTTTTTTCATAATTAGCCATTCTTTTTATAAAATCATCTTCGTCAGTTGCCTGNANCAAAGGGCTAATAGAAATATTNTCTTCTAATGATATGCTCATTTTTGGACCATAATCATGACCTGGATAAATAATAGTATTACCTGGAAGAGAAAGNATTTTATTGTATACAGATTCATATAATTTTTTTATGTCACTTCCTTCACTAATTGTCCTTCCCGTTCGACCAACAAANAGGGTATCTCCAGTAAATAATACTCCATCAAGATAGTAACATACCGAATCAGAGTAGTGCCCAGGTGTATAATATACTTCAAGATTAAGTTGGCCTATGGAAATAATATCGCCATGTTTTACAGGTTTAACATAGTCAGATTTAATTTTTTTTTCTGAATTTTTATGAACCATAATAACTAAATCAGAAAAATTTTCTAAATATTCNTCTAAATAAGCTACATGGTCACCATGTGTGTGTGTAATAAAAATTGCGATTAAACCTCGTTTATTNATAAATGGTTTAATTTGATCCATACTAACTGATGCATCAACTATTAGTTGATTACCTGTACGCATACATGAAATAAGATAATTGAGATTATTATCATAACCTCCTTTAAATGATCTTATCGAAAAATCTGTTTCTGCCATTATGCTTGGAATTTAATTATCTTTTTAGATGAAATTTCACTCTCTTATATTCAAATGTCTTTAAAACTATTTTCGGAGTATTTATGGATACAAAACAAATTGCAGTTTACCTTATCATTGCTGGAGCTATTATACTTGCACTTAAATTTATCAAAGCTATCATTAGTTTTATATTAAGTGACTTTCTACTTGGTCTTGGAAGTATGCTAATGATTGGAGGAGCAGTTTTTCTTGCTTTGAAATTTATTAGAGAAGATCGTAATGACGCTAAAGATGAACCTTTTAGAGGAATAGATCAATGATTATTTCAACAACAGAACATATTGCTGGATATACTATCGATGAGCATTTAGGAACAGTTATAGGAAATACAATTAGAGCAAGGCATGTTGGGAAAGATATAATGGCTGGGTTTCGGACTATAATTGGTGGTGAGATTAAAGAATATACAGGAATGATGGCTGAATCAAGAGAACAGTCAATGATGCGTATGAAAGAAAAAGCTGAAGAGCTAGGCGCTAATGCTGTCGTTGGAGTAAGGTTTCAGACTTCAATGATTTTATCTGGAACTGCTGAATTACTGGTTTATGGCACAGCTGTTAAATTAAGTAGGTCTTGATTTCACTATTACTTCATCTCTGAATCCCAAAATTTTTCTTTCATAACTTCATCAAAAATTATTTCCTGTTTTTGAAGTCGTTCTGACAGAATTTGATAAACCTCAACTTGTTGATTAGTTGGNCTAAAATCAGCTCCAAAGCGAGTTAGGTCACTTCCTAAAGCTGCCAAACGNCCATAAATTTTATTTGGATTACGGAAGGCATCTTCTCGAGCACCAGTTAATTTGACATCAAAAAGATTGCTTTCAATTTCATAAAGTTTTCTATCCATTCTATAGGCTGTAGCTTTTTTATTTGGATCTTTATTATAATCATTNTGAAGTGAATATCTTAATTCTTCNATTTTATTTATTAGTTTNACATTCTTATTTATAGTTTCTCNTAATGTNATTAAAAATTCAAATTGTTCTTTTATATCTTTAATTGTTCCTGANGAATTAGGATCTTTTANAATCGTNAATTCTTCTTCTAATTTTTGACCATCAATATTTAGAACTGCTTTATATTTTCCTGGTANAGCNAAAGGGCCTAATTTCCCGGCATTCACATCTAAATCCCATGTCCTTAACTGGCGCCATCCATCTTTATTATAAGTTACCCAATCAACTTCATCTGGATTTACACGAAGTTTAGGAGTCTCAGTACTTTCGTATCTAAGATTCCACATAACACGATTTAAACCAACTGTAACTTTTTTTGGAACAATTTTTCGGATTTCTTTATTGTTGTCATCTTTTATTGAAATATGTAATGATTTAATATTTTTTTTGGAAATAAAGAAGTCCAAATTCGCTCCATAGGCAGGATTCTGACCTCTTATCAAACTTGTACCATCACTTTTCATACTTTGAATACTTTGGAATCGATATGCATCTTGGATTGGAAGAAAAGAAGGTTCATTATCATTAATTGATGCGACCTCTCGAAATGGACTAATGTCATCTAATATATAGATTCCTCTTCCATATGTTCCTATTACCATATCGTCAAATCTTTTTTGTAAACTAATCCAATAAATAGGTGCAGGTGGTAGGTTGTTTTTTATTCGTGTCCATTTTTTACCATCATCTACTGAAATATAAAGGCCATTATCGGTTCCTGCATACAGTATACCAGGGACTTGTTGATCTTCTTTGACTACATGAACAAAACTCGAATAGGATTTTGGGATATCTTTGCTAATCATTTTCCAAGATTTTCCATAGTTGTCAGTTTTATAAATATATGGATCAAAATCACCCATCTGATGTAGATCCACACTAATATATGCTGTGCCTTTATCAAATTTAGATGCTTCAATATTTGATATAGTCCCCCAAGGAGGCATATTAATATTTTTAGTCACATTTTCCCATGATCGACCACCATTCTTTGATAAATGTAATTGACCATCATTACTTCCCACCCAGAGTATACCTTGTTTGATAGGAGATTCTGTTATTGCAAATAATACGGAGCCATCAAATGTCATGAGATTATCAATAGCGATCCCGCCAGAACTTTGTTGGTGACTTTTTAGATTTAATGTTAGATCTGGAGATATGACTTCCCATGACTGCCCAAGATCTGTACTGCGATGAACGTATTGACTTCCAACGTAAACAGTATTTTTTTTATGTTCAGAAAGATGGATAGGAAAAGTCCAATGCCAACGATATTTCAAATCTTTTGGCGCCCATCCATAAGAGGCTTCTGGCCATACCCTTACATTACGTGCATGACCAGTACGTACATCGTAGACTTCTAAACCACCATCATAGCATCCAGACCATACAATATTATTATCATGAGGATCAGGTATCCCAAAGCCAGATTCGCAGCCACCAAATGCTTTCCAATGACCTAAATTAATTCCTCTTTCTCGACTGTTACTTGGTCCTCTATAAGAATATCCATCTTGACGATTTCCATATACATTGTACGGTATTTGATCATCCACATGAGCATGATACATTTGGGCAATAGGTAATACNACTCGTTTAAATGTTTCACCATCATTCGCTATGCTGGCNCACCCATCATGTGCAACCATTATCCTATTTCCATCTTCAGGGTCAATCCAAATATCATGATTATCTCCACCGGCGCGATAGCCTGATTTTATGGTTTTACCACCATCCTCAGATACACTGAATTGAACATTTAGCACATATATTTTTTCTGGATTATCCGGTGCAACTGCCATTCTCATATAATATGGAGCGCGCTCTGCAAGAGTGTGATTTCGACTAACTAAAAACCAATTTTTTCCTCCATTATTTGTTCTGTACAGTCCTGGATGCTTTTCTTCACACAAAGCATACATTGTATTGGGGTTNCTTTGTGCAATTGCTACAGCAATTTTACCNACCGGNTTATCTTTTCCTCCTGGNAGNCCATTTTTATCTTGACGTNCCCATGTGTTACCACCATTTTTTGTNATNAAAACACCNCCAGATTCACCTCCACTATTTAATCCCCATGTATTAATATGGATCTCCCACATCGAGGCAATAAGGAANTCNGGATTTTTTCTATTTATGGCAATATCTATTCCACCTGTATTTTCATCTATAAATAAAATTTGTTTCCAAGTTTTTCCACCATTAGTAGTTTTATAAATACCGCGCTCTTTTTGAGGACCAAATGTGTGACCTAATGCAGCTACATAAACAATATTATCATTTTTAGGATGAATAACAATTTTTGCAATTCGAGCTGTTTTCTTTAAACCCATATTTTCCCAGGTATCACCACCATCAGTAGATTTATATATACCATCTCCAATTGCATGTGCTGGACGAATTATAAATGTTTCACCAGTNCCTGCCCACAAAATATTAGGATTTTTCTGCGAGATAGCTAATGCGCTAACTGAAGATACATCCTGATCATCAAAAATAGGTTCCCAAGAAATACCATTGTTGGTAGTACGAAATAATCCACCTGAAGCAGCTCCGACATAGTAAGTATTATGGTCAGATGATACTCCTGTTGCAGAAATCGCCCGGTTACCATCTGGGCCAATAAAACGAAATTTTAAATTTTTAAAATGATCTGCATCAAGAGTTTGAGCAAAACTACATTTAATTAGAAAAANAACTAAGATTAACCTATTCCTCATTTGAACCTCTTTTTTAAAATGAAAACTATGTAAATGTACGGAAAATCTTTGATTGTTCATTTAAAAAATGATAAAGAAATAGTTCTTAAAAATATTCTATTGCTTTAAATTTTTTTATGGAGACGAAATATAAATTATATTTTTTTACTTTTATTTCTTTTTTATTTATTTCATTTACTCAAAATACAAAAAATATAGAGTATCAAAAATATATTAGAACCATTTGTGTTTTTTCAGCTGATCCTTCAAAATTAGATATTGATAAACTTTATAGCTTAAAAAATAAATTAGAAGGCAGAGGCTATATCGTTCAAACTCTAAGAATGGTTAGCGAAAAAAAAGAAATAAAAAAGTTCGAAAGAACAATTTCAGATACTTCAATTATGCTTGGGATAGGCACTATTTCATTTGAAGAAGCATTAACGATAAAGCAATTATTTTATGATTCTCGTATTAGTATGAATATTAATTTGACTACTGATCCAATTACTATGAATCATGTGGAATTCATTCTCGATTTAATAAATAATGCTCCTGAAAAAATGTTTGATTTTGCATATGTTTTTAATAATGCAGATAACTCACCTTTTTTTCCTGCCGCAAATTATAATCGCAAAGGGTATTCTATTGGATTACAGTCACCAAATTTAGCAAATAATGTATCTTCTCTTGATGAATGGCTAAATCGAAAAAAGAGTGTTTGGGGGGAGATAAACCAAATCTTAAAAGATGATGATGATTTTTTAGGAATTGATGCTAGTACTGCCCCCTTATATCGTGGTGATGGGAGTTTAATCGGNTTTATTGAAAATTTAGGATATAATTTTATAGAATCAACTACTACAGATGTATGGACTAGAATCACCAATTTTATTAATGATGAGAATCTAAACCCAATAGGATTAAATGGGTTAATGCTACCGTGTCTTGAGGATTTTGAGTTGGCTGATGAATATGAAAAAGGAAATTTTTCAATAGAAAGAAATATTTTTCTTTCACTCCAATCTGGATTAGGTATAGATACGTATCCTATTGGAATTAATGAAAGCCCTGAACGAATACTGAATATTCTTAAAATTGTTCAATCCTTGTCAAATAAATATAACAAACCTCTATCAATACGGTTTGTATCAGATGGGAAATCAAAGATTGGTGAGAAGACATCTTTCAATAATAAATACTTAAAAGATGTTATGATTAGGAAGCTCTAGTTATTTAATGAAGTACCCCGGACAGGATTCGAACCTGTGGCCTACGGATTAGAAGTCCGTTGCTCTATCCAGCTGAGCTACCGGGGCATTTAAGTGCCTAATTAAAGCTGTAAATTAAGTTTTTATTCTAAGACAGAATAATGCAAAAATAGCATAATTTTTCTCCTCTGAGGCTCGACGAGAATTTACTTGCATATAATGGAGGAGAAATCGTACAATTACCGTCAAGAACAGATATTTACGAACATAACAACATACTAAAGGAGGTCATTATTATGGCTGAAGTTGTAAAAGAAACAGGAGTTACCAAAGAATCAGGTTATCTTTATTATTTAGATAAACAAGGTGATGTGTCTCGTTCTAAGATGGCTCGCGCTGGTAAAGGTGGCGGAAATGCTGAAAAAGTAGCATCTGCTGGTGTAACTCGTGAATCAGGATATCTATATTTTATTGATAAGAATGGTAATGTTGCTCGCGCTCCAATGGCGAGAGGTAGAAAATAAATATTAAAATCCTCGAAAAAAAGCCTCTGCTTTTGCAGAGGCTTTTTTGTTTATATAAAAAATGAAAAACAAATCAATTTTCCTTTTAATATTTTTTATTGCTTGTGGTGATAATGACAATAATGATGAAGAAATAGTAGAGATTCCTGAAGTTGTAAGTTATAAAATGGATATTCAGCCTCTATTTGATTCTGGTTGTATCAATTGTCATGGGAATCAAGGACAATTATCATTAACAACATATAATAATATGATGAAAGGCGGCAAAAGCGGGGCCATAGTTATTCCTAATAATGGATCTGGAAGTCTTTTGATTAAAAAATTAGATGGAACAGCTTCAGGTCAGCGTATGCCACCAGCGCCAGTTGATCCATGGACCGATATTAAAATTTCATTAGTTAAGAAGTGGATTGATGAAGGAGCAAAAAATAATTAGTTATTATTTTTGATTTCGAAATTTTATACAATTCATCTTACCACATTTAGGATGAATTATGTATCTTTAGGCTATATGATGCTAAATTCCACATACACTTCATAATCAATAATGCGGATTAAAGATGGTTTTTCAAAAAAATCTAGAAACTTTTTGAATTCATGGCTTAAGGAATGAAAAAAAGTACTTTCATATTTTTTCTATTTCTATCTACCGTTTTTTCTCAAAAAAACGAATTAAAAAACTTAAAAGTTCTTTCTTATACAAAAAAAAGTGATGTAGTAAAGTATATGAAAGTGATATCTAAGGAATTAGGTGTAAAATGTAGTTTTTGTCATGTCACTAAAGATTATTCAGATGATAAAAAAGATCAAAAGAAGGTTGCTAGAGAGATGATAATAATGACAATGAATGCAAATAAAACTATGAAAACTCTTAACTTTCATGAAATTTCGTGCTGGGTATGTCATAGAGGTAGCAATCATCCTTTACATCCACCTTCAAAGAAATAATCACTCAATGATTAAAATCAAAGCAATACTAATTGTTATTTTATCTATATTTATTGTTAGTTGTTCTTTTCGTAAAGGTCCAGAGCCTGAAATAACTCCAGTTTTAGATGAACAATTATCTTATGCTGATTCTATTGAATCTAATCCTGATCAATCAAAAAATTCGGAATCAAGAAGTGACTCTAGATTAAATAATCGAGTAATTGAAGACAGAAAAAATATTTTTTCTAGGGCTTTTGGCAGCACGGATATAGATAGACGTAATGTACGAACTTCTGTAAGTCTTGAACCGTTGCCTGAAGGATGGACAGTTGATAGGCATCCGGTTGCCAAGTGGGAAATGTCTTTACCCAATGTAATGTCTAATGTTTTAGATTCAGCTCAGAGTGTAGAGTATTGGGAAGAAATTATCGATTTACCTGGTGGATATAAATTACCCTTAAAACGCTCAAAAGTTTTCTTTCAAATTATTACCAGGTTAACGATTGAAAATATAGAATTACGTTTTGTGAATATTAATCATGTATATAGTTCTACAAATCACGAACCATCGCATTATGTTATGAATGGAATTGTAAGAACAATTGAATTAAAGCCGACAGGATTTCCTCAATTAACTGCAAATGATATTGTTAAGTATAAGTTTTTAATGACTTATGGAACTCCAAAGGAATTCAAAGATGGATTTCATCATTATCAGAATGATAAAACTGATTTAAAAGTTCGCGAGCTAGATAAGAGTCATGTGCAAATTCAAATGAATAGTTTGGCCTTGGATGAAAAATTAAGAGTTGCTATTGATGATATGTACTCTCCTGAAGGTATAGAATACCAAAAGAAATTGCTATTAAGAGCAATTGATTTTTAGCAGTAATATTTTTTAAATGAATATCAGGGTATTTTTTTATTTATTTCCAATTATAGGGTTTACGCAAAATCTTGTTGTAACTGAAATTGTCCATAAAGGAAATACCTTTACAAAAGATTATATAATTACACGTGAAATTCAGCATTCGATTCAAATACCTTTAGATAGCACTATTGCAGAAGACGATAAAAATCGACTAATCAATCTTGGAATTTTTGCTGATGTTAAGTGGCGCTCAATTCCGCTTGAGAACATGACAATTCGATTAGAATATGAGATTGTAGAAAACAATAAGTTTTTTGGAGGAAGATTTCTAGGAGCACCTGCCCCAGGTTATGATGAAGAAACCGGTTGGTCATATGGAATGGGTGGAGTATTTAAGAATTTTCGCGGACGGAATGAACAATTAGCAGGTGGATTCTCATTTGGAGGCAGAGAAACATTTGGTCTTTTTTACTCAAATCCTTGGATTTATGGAGATCATGTTTCTTTAAACTCAGATATTGCTAAAACAGATTTTCAGCATCCATATTTACCTTATAGATTGAAAATCAATACGATTGAAATGAATATAGGTCGCTTTTTTGGNTATCAAAGAAAAACATCTNTTGGATTNGAAATTGAAGATTTGAATTTCATGAATGATAGNACTANGATAAATTATCAATATTTTGCNCCCCAAGGTTTTTTTATTTATGATACACGAGATCTATATGCAAATCCNNCTCAAGGAATNTTATTCAGACAAGCTTTTACTAGCAGATTTCATTTTAAAGGAGATTTATCAAATAGTCATACTTGGTTACAATCATTTAGTGTATATAAAAGATTGAGTAAACTTGATAACCCTAAGCCATGGATTTTAGCATGGGGTATAAAAACTCAAGTAACTTTTGGATTAAAAGATCAAAACTTTATGGCAGCTATGGGTGAATCAGGCTCAGTTCGTGGTTGGATGTATCCAAGAAATATAAATTTTAGTGATCCAAATCAATCTTATCGCTTTGGATTTCATAATTTGAAATCATCAATTGAATTGAGGAAAGTAGTTGTGCCACGATTTCCAATGATGGATCTTTATGAATTTGGTATGACCGTAGCTACATTTATTGATTGGGGAGTCACAGGACAAGATGATTTTAGTGATATATTAAAAATGCGGCCAATTCTAGGTACAGGATTCTCCTTGCAAATTGAAGTGCCTTTTATTCCAATATTAAGATTCGATTATGGATGGGGGTTTTATGATGGAAAACAAGTTGATAAAGCATTTCATATTGCAGCACAACATATGATTTAATTCTTTTTTCGAAAAATCATTGCCTTTTCAAATCGATTTTCTTCACCATTTCTAAGTCTTTGGATATTACTTCTATGAGTAAAAATAATAAACCATGGAATGAGTAGACTAAATACTAAAAGAGATAAGGGCGCCGGGTCAACTCCTAAAAAAGGAGGTAGAGTAAAAAGAAACACTGGCAAAGATACTGCAGCTAAAATTGATGCAAGTGATACATATCCAGTTACAATAATAGTAATTACAGTTACCGCTAAACAAAATGGGAATGCTGTTGGAAATAATGCAATTAACATACCACCAAGTGTTCCTACTCCCTTGCCTCCTTTAAACTTTCCAAAGATAGTATATATATGTCCTAATACAGCTGCAAAACCACAACAGATTTGCAGGAGTCCAAGATCAGGAATAATTTGTTTATCAAAAATTAAAGGTGCTAAGACAGCAGGAGGAAACCAACCTTTCAATACATCTACTATTACAACAATTAAAGCTGGTTTAAATCCTAGGATACGAAAAACATTTGTACCTCCCGCATTACCGCTTCCATGTTCACGAATATCGATACCTTTTATAATCTTACCCGCTATAATACTGGTGGGTGTTGATCCTAGTATATAGCTAATCAGTAAAAGTAAAAATAAATTAATGTTTTCCATTATCTAAAACTTGAATTGCGAAAACTAAACTTCCAGGACCAGCATGAACTCCTAAGGCAGGTCCTACTTCAGTTAAAACTACATTTTCTTCTCCATAATCTTTTTTAAGATTTTTTGACCAATTCAATGCAAACTCTTCCATTTTAGCATACGCTATTCCCAAACGAATATTTTTATTTTTTGGAATTTTTGATTCTACAAATCTTTTAAACTTCTCTGCTTTATTATTATTCCCAATAGTGAAACCTATTGGTTTTATACCTTGATTATTAAATGTAAGGATTGGATTAATTCGAAAAAAATTAGCCACTTTTTTGATTTTAGGAGAAATACGACCACCTTTTACAACATTGTTCAATTCTTTTAAGCCTATAAAAAGAGTGGTATTCTCTATAGCATGGTCAACAATCTTTGATACTTCATTAAAATCATGTTTTTTCTTAATCGCTTCAGCAGCAGACATAGCTATAAGTCCCAAACCTATTGAGCCATTTAAGGAGTCTTTTATTTCAATAGGAAACTTTGGCACTGTTTTTGACGCTGTAACTGCAGACTGGTAGGTCCCACTAGCCTTCTCCGGAATATGAATAGAAATCGCAGATTCATAATGACTTGATAAAAACTGGTATTGTCGTCTAAAGTCTCCTGGGGAAGGTTGGGATGTTTGAGGATGGACGGGATTCTTTTCTAGTTCATTCCAGAATTCCTTCGATGTGAGAGAAACCTTATCAACATAATGTACATCTCCAAAATTTAATTTAACTGGAATAACATGGATATTTAATGAGTCTACAACTTCATCAGGTAAGTCACATCCAGAATCAACAATAACTGCTATTGGATATTGAGCCTTATGTGCATCTGATTGTTGTTTTATCATATCATCAGTTTTTTCTCCAGATATTGAACCATACTCAGAACAGATAGAGAAAATTTTTCTTGGTTCATCAGAATGGATATGTACTTTTGCCTTTGTTTTTGTACCAGCTAAAACAATACTATCACCATGATCCATAAGAACTTCTTGTAATTTTCTCCGTTGAATATTTTCCCCAATAATGATACACTCTGTACAGTAACGGTATTTTTCATTAGTGGTGGCTTCAATACTGATTATATCCTCATCAATTAATTCTAGGCTTGATTCAATAATTTTACCTGAGGTTATATATTCATTTATACCTTCAAGAAGATCTACAAATCCTTGCGCACCAGCATCTAAGACACCTGCTTTAGCTAAAACATCAAGTTGTTTTGGAGTATTTTTTAGTGATAATTGAGCATCCTCTAAACCTTTTGACAACATAGACAATATATCGTTAGAGTTATTACAAGATTTTAACAATGATTCTGCCCATGCTTTTATAACTGACAGAATTGTACCTTCTTGAGGATGTGTTAATGCATCATAAGCATAGTCTTTTGCATGGAGTGCAGCTTGAGCAAATTCCTTAGCTGTTAGCGAAATTTTTTCTTTTATACCATCAGCAAAACCAACAAAAAATTGAGCAAGTATTGCACCTGAATTACCTCGCGCACCATCAAGTGCACTATCTGCAATTGCCATACTCATCTGTTTAACATCTTTAT
>PASX01000042.1 GCA_002713455.1 Fidelibacterota bacterium | reverse complement strand
ACTGTTGATTTGAAAGATGATTTACAAATCAAAAGGAAGTTGACTGCTATAAATAATAATGAGTGGTATGGCGACCCTGAATTTGTGAACATAGATGGCACAAAAGATTCTCTAATTATGTATTGGCAAGATAAATTTCAATCAAATAATAACATTGGAGAAGCTAATATTTATTGGATGGATGCTTTTGGAAATCTAGTTAAACAGCTAACAAAAGCTATTAATGGCGAAAGATTGCTTATGCCCAGAATGTCTCCAGATGGGGAAAAGATTCTTTATTATAAAGAAGATGATGGATTGTATGTAATGAATCCAAGTGATGAAGTTGGGGTTCCAGTAACGACAACAAGTAGCAATGTAAAAGTTTTACCTGAAAATAATAAATATTTTAGGAATATATCGTGGGCCCCTAACAGTGAAAGGGCTGTTTTTTGGACATATAAAAATAATACGTATTTTCTCTATCTTTTTGAAAGGAGTATTGGAAAGGCCCGCCTATTACAATCTGGAGCACGATTTGGCAGTTGGTATGATAACTCTACAGTTACATACAGAAGTGAATCAGCAAATAAAATGTATATGATTAATGTTACAAGTAATACAATTGGTGACCCAATTCTGATACATGATTCGCCATGGGCTGATCTTCAACCTAGATAAAACTATGAAAAAACAATTATTACAAAAATCTGACTTCATTTATTTTAAAAAAATCGAGTCAAGATGGGGTGATATGGATGGATTGAGACATATTAATAATGCAAAATATCTTACATATTTTGAAACAGCTAGGCTTGAATACCTCTCAACATTAGGAATAGATATAAATCGTTGGAATTCAAAAGAAAGCGTCATTCTTGCTAGTATGAAAATTGATTATCATCAACAATCTTCATACCCAAATATTTACGAAATAGGTTGTAGGATATCACGAATAGGAAATAAAAGTTTTGATATTTTTAATGCATTATTCGAATCCACAAATACTGCGCCTATTGTTACAGGAACATTTACTATAGTTTGTTTTAATTATCATTCGCAAGAGACAATCACTGTCCCAGATTCAATTAAAAATGCCTATCACCCTTTTGAAGAATGATTTCCACAGGATTTTCTGAAAAATTATTATCTGATCGTTTAATTGATCGCCTTGCTTATGCTCATGATGCGAGTATGTATCGATTAGTTCCTAAGGCTATATCTAGACCAGAAAATGAATCTGATGTTATATCCATTTTAAAATATGCAAATGATTCTAAAACCCCAGTAACATTTAGAGCAGGTGGAACATCTCTATCTGGACAATCAGTAACAGAAGGAATTATTGTTGAAACTATCCGTGGATGGCAGGGCTATGAAATAATTGACCATGGGCTATCAATCCGTTTATCTCCAGGAGTAGTAGGGGCAAGAGCAAATCTGTATTTATCAAAATACAACAAACGAATAGGTCCGGACCCTGCTTCAATAAATGCTGCAAGAATTGGTGGTATTGTCTCAAATAATTCTTCAGGTATGGTTTGTGGAGTAAAGCATAACACATACCATACTATGAAAAACATTCGTTTCATTTTNTCAAATGGAAACCTNTATGATACNTCTGACGATNGTAGCTATGAACGATTTTTAAATGTTGAAGATANCCTTTCAAANGGATTGATTGAATGNAAAAAAGAGATTGANAGCAACNATGANCTTNTAANTAAAATTAGNAAAAAGTATCTTATTAAGAATACATTAGGCTATTCACTTAATGCATTACTTGATTATGATCATCCNCTAGATATNTTTAGTCATCTTATTATAGGATCTGAAGGTACGTTAGCATTCATATCTAACATTGAATTGAAAACGATAGATGATCCACCAAATAAATCTACAGGTTTAGTTATTTTTGATGATATTGAATTAGCCACAAATGCATTAAAAATCTTAATTAATGAAGGTGCTGATGCAATTGAATTGATGGATGATGCATCATTAAGAACATCTAGAAATTTAAGAATATCACCTTACGACCATAATGTTATTAAGGATGGTTCAGCTGGGCTTCTCTTCGAATTTCAAAGACATAATCAAAANGATATTGATTTAATTAAGGATAGATTAGTTGAGGATCTAAAAACTGCTAAAGGTTCACTTCCATTAGGTATAACTGANAANNTATCTGATCGNACTTCTTTATGGAATATTAGAAANGGTTTNTACCCTACAGTTGGTGCNTTAAGAAANAAAGGNACTAGCGTTCTCAATGAAGATCTTTGTTATAATTANNGAGATTTGCCACAAGTNGTTAAAGAGTTAAAAGATATCTGTAAGAGCTGGAATTATAATGATGCTGTTCTTTTTGGACACGCGAAAGATGGAAATATCCATTTTGCTGCTTCAATGGATTTAAATACTAATGATGGTAAAAAGAGATTTGAAGGTTTAATGAACGATATGGTAAGCATGACTGTTGGAAAATTCGATGGCTCTTTAAAAGCTGAACATGGTACNGGTCGAAATATGGCTCCTTTTGTTGAGTATGAATGGGGAGGTGCTTTATATAAAATTATGTGGAAGATTAAAAACCTTTCAGATCCAAAAAATATATTAAATCCAGATGTTCTTTTAACAAAAAATCAGAAGATTCATATNGAAAATATAAAAACTATGCCTGTTGTATCGGATGAAATTGATCTTTGTGTAGAGTGTGGTTTTTGCGAGCCAATATGTCCATCAAAAGAAATNACNATGACGCCTCGTCANCGAATAGCTGTTCANCGAGAAATTANATTAGGNAATGCAAATCCNAGTGTATTAAAAGATTATAATTATGATGGAATTGATACTTGCGCCACAGATGGTTTATGCGAAATAGCATGCCCTGTAAATATCAATACTGGCGGCTATATAAAATCTTTAAGNCATGAGGATTTATCTTTTATTAATAATGTATTTAGTAAATGGATTGTTAATCACTTTGGGTTAGTTCAGAGCACTGCACGACTAGGGCTTCGATTTGGGAAAAAAATAGAATATAATTTTGGAAATAAGATATTAGTATTAATTACTAAAATTCTAAATACAGTATTTGGTACTCCTGTCTGGAANAAAGCTCTCCCCTCGGTAGCTAAATCAATTAAATNCTCTAATTACNGCAATGATAATAAGTGGGTATATTTTCCTTCATGTGTAAATAGAGTTTTAAGTAGCGACTCAAGNAAATCATCATTGGCAAGCNTGTTGGATGAAATATCCTTAAAGTGCNNTGAATCATTTCGAATTCCAAAAATGATTAATACAATTTGCTGTAGCCAGCCATTTGCTTCAAAGGGCTATAAGAGCGCTGCATTGTTGATGCAAGAAAAGACAATTGATATTATTTGGGAGTGCTCCGAGCAAGGTNAATTGCCCGTTTTTATTGATACATCACCATGCACCCATCAANTGTTAGACTTTCATCNAGATTTAAATAATANTTCAAAGAAAAAGTTAGAAAAGTTGAAGATNTTNGATTTNGTTGATTATTTAATATTATGTATTAAAGAAATTAACCTNCCAAAATTAAAAGGGAAGATTTCTATGCATCCAACCTGTTCTGATGAAAAAATGGAACAGACTTCAAAGTTGAAGAAATTAGCTGAAAAATGCATTGAAAACGTTATTTTTTCAGATAGTTGGGGTTGTTGTGGCTTCGCTGGAGATAAAGGCCTAAATAATCCTGAATTGAATAAATCTGCTACNAGATATTCCAATGATGGAATAAAAAATATAAATTCTGGTTATTCAACAAGTAGAACATGTGAAATTGGTATGATGACCCATTCGAATATTGATTATAAATCAATAGCTTATTTAGTTAGAGATTATATATACCAACCTGTGAAGTAACTCACTTGAGGTCTATAAATTCTATGTTAAATTCATNCTTTANAAACAATATTATTNTTTAAAAAAAGAAATCAATCACCAAATGATTAAAAAATATTNATTTCTAATTTTTATGCTAACATTATCGATAGTTAGNGCGGAAACAATTGGTAGAGTAATGAAGTCTAATGGGACTGTATTGATNAAACCTATGGGTTCCGGTACTTATTCTGTATCAGTTAAGCCGGGACAGGCTGTTTCAAACGGCGATGCTATTAGAGTTGGAGAANNTAGTTTTGCAGTTGTCATTTTTCTTGATGATAAATCAGTAGTTAAAATTCGTGAAAATACAGATTTTCAATTTGTTGAAACTGCAAATACAAGAAGTTTAGTGATNGATCAAGGCACTACTCTTCATAATGTTAATAGGGAGGGTCGTACAAAGNCATATCGNGTAGAAACTCCTGTATCTGTTGCATCTGTTAAAGGTACAGAGTTTTCTGCTTTCCATGATGCAGTCGCTGGAATCGACAAATTTGTTGGTAAATCTGGAAATTTTGATGTCTTTAATACAATTAGTGGTCAAACTGTAAATGTTGGAGCAGGGCAAAAAGCTGTTTCTAATGCTTTAGGGCAATTAATACCNGCGCCAGCACAGCCTGGTGATTACCCGGAAGATCCTGAAGGCGAAATNCCAGACCAAGAGCCTGAACAAAATCAAGAAAGAGAACAAGACTCACCGAATGAAAGAGAGACTAATAGAGGTGAACCTCAAAATCAGCAATNAAATGATCAACAACAACGAAGGCAAACTCAAGAAAAGCAGCCAGAAGTGCAAAAGGCATCAGACTCTGCAAATATTCNGNANAATACTAAACAGCCTCCAAAATCATCACCAGCACCGAAGCCAAAAAAACCTTTTAATCTTGGCCTTGGGGTTGGATCAGCTACTATAGATGGTAATATTTATAATCAAGTAGCGCTTAGGCCAGAGCTATCATTNGGTAAGCTTGGTATTGGTTTAGATCTTGTTTTATATATAGATAATGATGGAAATGTAAGAAAAGATGAATGGGATGAGCCGTCAGATTTTATTGATAAATTACTTTATGTAAGNTGGGGNCAAAAATCTGATCCATTTTGGCTAAGATGGGGTTCNTTGGAAAATGTTACTTTAGGTTACGGNGGTTTATTAGGTGGTTATTCAAATATGATGGAATTCCCATCTGTACGCAAAGTTGGTATTAATACGGGATTTGGNTTTGGAAACTTTGGAACCGAGATATTTTTATCCAATATGAAGGATTTTTCAAGGGGTGGAACTTTATTAGGGCTAAGAGGAACTTATAAATTATCTGATGCCATCCCAGTCAAATTTGGGTTGAATTTTGTTACAGATATGAATCAATTCTCAGGGTTAAAGGATACTGATGATGATACATATCCAGATATGTTTGATGATTTTCCAACAGATAAAACTTTATGGAATGATACTGATGGAGATGGGATACCTGATATAAACGGAGGTAGTAAAAAGCCAGCTCAAGGTTGGGATATTGATGGTGATGGTGATAATATTCTTGATACTGAAGATGATGATNTGAANTTGAAGCCTACTCCATTTAGCTTGAAAGGAAATAAAGCAACTGCNCAAGGNTTTGCNTTTGATATTGGATATCCAGTTTTGAAAAGTAAAGCGTTTAGCCTTGAAGCTTATATGGAATATAATAAGTTGATGTTTCCTAAGGTTTCAGGTGATGNTTTTTATAATCGTAAAGNTATGGATGGTACTGGTATAACTGTTCCTGGTTTAAGAGCAAGTTTATTTAGTTTCTTAAATATGAGTTTCGAATACAGAATTAAAAAAGGTTATTTTGTACCACAATTTTTTGACGGTAGTTACGACCTATCGAGGGTTGTNGCTGAGTTTACTGATTCTGGAACTCTAATTCGAACTAAAGATCAAGTAATTTTCGCTGATTCAACTGCCAGTATCGATACAAAGGGAATGTTTGGATCTGCATCAGCAAATTTATTTAATTTGATTAGTTTTAATGCTTCTTATGCTAATATGAAAGCAGACACTGTTGAATTCAATAGCTTTAGTGCCTTAATTAATCTTAATGCTGAAAATATTCCAAAGCTAAGTGTTGCTCAAGCTTATTATCAAAGAAATAACGATAAGAACCCTTTTGATTTTAATAATCCATCAATTAATACTGTTTTTGGATATAAACTTGGCTATGAAGTAAGTCAAGGAGTGAGCTTGATTTGGGATTTTCGTCAATTCTACAGAGATACAGGTACNGGNTTAAAGCCAGTAAAGCAAACAACAATAGAAACGGCATTTNATTTTTGATATATGGATAGNAAAACAAAAACAGTATTTCGATATGACTCAGGTGCCCGAGGATTCAATAAGGCAGCTTTTTTACTCTTAGCTTTAGCNANTATTCTAGGNNTNTTTGGTTATTTTTGGATAATATCTTTTATTTGAGGAATGGAAATGACTATAACTATTGAATATTGCAATAGCTGAAACTATTTACCAAGGGCCGCCAGTATGGCGACAGAATTACTTGAAAAATATGGAAACTCTATATCTGGATTAGAGCTTATTCCCTCAGGTGGTGGAGTTTATGAGGTAACNAAGAATGGAAAGCTTNTATTTTCAAAAANAAATGAAGGACGTTTCCCGGATATAAATGAAATTGAAAATTTGNTGGANCAATAAACTAAGTAACCTTCTTTTTATAATTTTTTCANCTGTTNTGATAGCCCAAGATGGAGAAATNTTAGAAATTACAAAACATGTAGGTTACACATTAGATGCACAAGAAAATCTTCATTATAAGGTATTTAATGATATTCCAAATTTTGAAAGTGCACAATTTTTTGAAATATCTCCTCAAAAAATTGAAGCAAGNATTTCATTTATCGANTATACAAATATCAAAACNAGTAGACGCTCATTTNNTCTAAAAGAATTTTCAGATATGCAATTTCGNTTGAAAAACAATCCAAAAATAACTGATGCAATAAGAGAGTCTTTTAGGAAAAATTTAACATATTTAAGAACNAAGTCAGTTTTACAAAATATTCCAGTAGGTCAATACTTATCGGTTAAGCATAGAAATGGTGTATGGGTAAGAGGAACATTATTGAATTTTAGTAAAGATNGGCTACTTATTCAAACTCCCTTCTCCATAAAACAAATACCAATAACAAAAATGGAGCGGATAACATATCGTGAAAAAATNATTTCTATGCCAGAATGGAAATTAACAATATATGGTTTAGCGGCTTTGCTTGGNTTAGGAGCAATGGAAACATGGAATCGACAGACGTCACCTAATTGGGGATATAAGTGGCATAATCGTTTTATTGGGGGTATTTTCGGACTAGTTGCTGGTGCTGAGGTTTANGANACATCNATGATACTATTAACAAAAAAAACTCATTTTGGACTTACACCAGAAGAATTAGATAAATTAAACCGTTAGATTATTGGAGGAACTTTGGCAGAAGATACAAAAGAATTTAAACAAGCATATCTTGAAGAAAAGCTTCAGGCTATTGCTGATAAATTAGGCGATGCTTATGGTGAACCATTCTTAGCTGAATTAATTTCTCGAATGGAACGGACAGTTGCTCATTTTAATGAAGAAGTTGATACGATGTTATCTTCGGTCAAAGATAATACAAAAAAACGTCAAAAACATTTTGGTGCGCCAGAAGNTGGAGCCTCAACCAATCAAATTGATGCTAAAAGTGAATCAGGTATAGAATCTAATTCTGATGNTTCTANTAATGACGAATCTNNAGNGCCTGATGATGAAAATNCTGGTAAAAAGAAGAANTTTTCTTTGTTTAAGCGTAAAAAGAAAAAATAATTTTTGTTTNATNACTTCTTGCCTTGCTTCACTCTAAAATATCCACCTAGATTTAATCAGTTTTTATAACATTTTTGGTCGTGCTAGATGGGGAATTAGCGGTGCCCTGTAACCTGCAATCCGCTATAGCAGGATTGATGCTTGTTNGAGGNAGATGCTGATCATTAAGCATAGATTAAGTGACGTTGAAATTTCAGTTCTTCGCAATGGTTTTACACTAAAACCCGTCAGGACCGGAAGGTAGCAGCGGTAGGTGCTTAGAATTATGTGCCTTAGAAACTTTGAAATGGAGCTAACTGATTAATTGAATAATGAATCCAGATTTTTCAACTTCATGCGCACGACCATATTTAGATTGCAATGACATATAAAGTACTATCATTAAAGTGGAGGCCACAATCATTCAGTGATGTGATTGGGCAGGATCATATCACAAATACCTTGATTAATTCATTCAAGAAAGATCGAGTAGCTCAAGGATATGTTTTGACTGGGCCAAGAGGTGTTGGTAAAACTACCACTGCACGAATAATTGCAAAAACTCTTAATTGCTCGAGTGCATCCGATGGTAACCCGTGTAATAATTGCACATCATGTCAAGAGATAACTGATGGTAGAAACCTTGATGTTTTAGAGATAGATGGTGCTTCAAATAGAGGCATCGAAGAAATTAGGAATATCAGAGAGCAAATTAAATATTCACCAATGAGCGCTGAATATAAGATTTTTATTATCGATGAAGTTCATATGCTTACAAATCAAGCTTTTAATGCGCTTTTGCGTACCCTTGAAGAACCGCCAGATCATGGAAAATTCATATTAGCAACAACAGATATTCATAAGGTACCTTCAACTATTATTTCACGTTGCCAACGTTTTGATTTTAACAGAATTACTTCATCTATTATTTCTGAAAGATTAACAAAAATTTTAGAAACTGAGAATATTACATCTGATGAAGAGTCTTTATTGGCCATCAGTAAGAAAGCTGATGGTAGTATGCGTGATGCGCTAAGCCTTCTCGATCAAGTGATCTCATTCTCGGGTGAATCATTTTCAATGGGAGAAATATCAACACTTATTGGATTGATTCCATCAGAAATTTATTTTAATTATTCAAATGCTCTCATAGAAAAAAATTATTCTAAAATAATAGAGGTTATATCTTCAATTCGCTCTAAAGGTTTATCATTAGAAGATTTTAATGAAGGTCTTATTAAGCATTTCAATGATCTTATGATATCTAAAGTAAATAATGGTGCAGAATTATTAGATTTAAATGATGAGACAAAAAGAAATTATATTGATAGCGCTAAGAAATGGAATAATAATGATATAATTAGAATATGTAAAGTATTACATGATATGTTTTATTCTTTAAAAAATTTAAAACATCCAATGATATTTTTTGAGATGACTAGCTTGAAATTGATGGAAATGGATTCCTCACTTTCAATAAGTCAATTATTGAATAATAATAGTCAAATAAGCACAAAAAAAAAGAATAATGAAAATGCACCTTTAGAGCAAAGTAAAGAAGATACAAGAGATCATCTTAAAGAGCTGCCTGAATCTGATGCTGAGAATAAAGATGAAGTATCAGATGCTAAAGTAGATATAGAAAAAACATCTAACGCTGAGAATAAAGATGAAGTATCAGATACTAAAGTAGATATAGAAAAAATTAAAATAAAATGGTTAGAGTTTGTTAAAGAAGTAACAAATAAACGCCCTTCAATTGGAACAATTTTAGATAGTAGTGTACCCATCAACATAGTTAATAATACTCTCAATATTAATATTGTTGATTTATCAGATTTTAGCATAAGTAGTTTAAAGCGTCATAGTAATTTGATCAATCAATATGCTACAGATTATTTTAAGACACCATTCAAGATTTCTCCAGAATTAGTATTTTCTAAAAAAAATGATATTAACCATGAAAACTCTTCTTTAAAAAATGATCAAGGTAATCGTGTTGATAATGATAATATTGTATCTAAGGTAATTGAAGTTTTTGATGGTGAGATTTTAAGATAGGAGTAATTAATGTTTAATAAGGGTAATATGTCAAAGATGCTCAAGCAAGCACAGCAAATGCAAAAGGATATTGAAAATGTGCAAAATGAATTGGATGAACTACAAATAAACTCAGAATCTGGGGGTGGACTTGTTCAAGTTACAATAAATGGTAAGATGGAGTTGCTAGATTTAAATCTACAAGATGAAATTTTAACTGAGGAAAAAGAAATTATTGAAGATTTGATTATATCAGCAGTAAATAATGCTATTTCTAAAGCTCAGGATGAAAGCCAAAATAGAATGAATTCAGTTGCTGGGGGAATGCTAGGTGGCTTAAAAGTGCCAGGTATGTGATTATATTATGATTCCTTTAAGTATTGAAAGATTGATTGATGAATTTTCTCGTTTTCCAGGAATTGGTAGAAAAACAGCGCAGCGCATGGCTTTTTACGTTTTAAAATCACCAAATGATTATTCTGAAAGATTATCTCAATCAATTATAGATATTAAAACTAAAATTAGATTTTGCAAGATTTGTAATGGAATTACAGAAATAAACCCATGTTCAATTTGTGATGATGTAAAACGTGATCAATCATCAATTTGCGTAATTGAAGATCCTGCCGATATTTACACATTTGAAAAAAGTAGAATTTTTAGTGGCGTTTATCATGTGCTTGGTGGTTTATTATCACCACTTGATGGAATCGGACCTGATGATATAAAAATAGATATGTTAGTAAGTAGAGTGAAGCCAGGATATGAGGTTATTATAGCAACTAATCCATCTATTGAAGGTGAGGCTACTTCACTGTATATTGCAAAATTACTTAATGATANATCAGTAAACGTTACTCGATTAGCTAGAGGNATTCCTATGGGTTCAAATATTGAATATATTGATGAAGCAACAATCCAAAGAGCTATAGAAGGAAGAACGTCAATATGATGACACTACCAAATCTTTTAACTTTATTTCGTATTTTTCTTACTCCAGTTTTCATAGTGTGTCTTTTTGAGGATTTCAATGGAGCTCAATTATGGGCACTAATAATATTTATCATTGCATCAATTACAGATGCTTATGATGGATATTATGCTAGAAAAAATGATATGGTTACTGATACAGGTCGTTTTTTAGACCCATTGGCTGATAAAATTTTAGTTTCATCAGCATTTATATCATTTGCTATAATGGGCCTTATCGATTTTTGGATGGTTGGATTAATTATNTTTAGAGATCTTTTTGTAACTGCGTTACGCTTGATTATGACTTCAAATGGATTTACAATGATGACAAGTAATATNGCTAAATCTAAAACGANNCTTCAAATTNTCATGATTATTTTTACATTGATTTTTTTAAGTATTAATGGTTTCGAACCTCCTTTGTTTCATTCTATAATTAAATATATAGTAGATTATAAATTGATTTATTATTTGACAATGTTGGTTTCAATTTTTACAATTTATACTGGATTAGTATANATTATAGATAATCGAAAAGTGATAAAAAAAATAATGAATTAATCAATGAACCGTACGGTAGCTGAATTATTTGGAACTGTATTTAACATTGGNAAGCTTCCTTTAGCACCAGGTACATGGTCGAGTTTCATTGCGGTTTTAGTTTGGTANATATTTTTTGATGAATTAAATCCATTTCACTTTTTATTAATAAATTTTATTCTTTTTTTTATTGGTATTATATCTTCAGAAATAATTATCAAAAACTCTAATGATCATGATCCATCTAAAATTGTAATAGATGAATGGGTTGGCCAGTGGATATCATTTTTATTTTTGCCAGTTAGTATTGCTAATGCAATAATTGGTTTTATTCTATTTAGATTTTTTGATATTTCTAAATTAAAACCAATTAGTTATATGGAAAAAATCAAAGGTGGATGGGGTATAATGTTAGATGATATTTTAGCAGGATTGATGACCCTTATTATTTTACATTTAATAAATATTTATTTTTTATGAAAATTGGACTAATTACTATTGGTTCCGAGCTCTTAAATGGTACACGAACAGATACGAATGCTGCTTGGATTGGTAGNGTTGTGATTTCAAGTGGCGGGAAAGTAGTTTGGCACATAACTTTAAATGATAACAAAAATGATATTATTAACGGGCTCAAAAATGTGCCAAAAGAGATTGATACAGTTATTTGCACAGGTGGCTTGGGACCTACTCATGACGATATAACATCTAATATTCTATTTGAATATTTTAATTCAAAAGCTGAGTTTGATGAAGAATATTGGAATCTATTAAGCTCTAGATTTGCCAATAGAGGTATTGAAATACCAAAGTCAAATAAAAATCAAGCAATCAAACCTTCTAATGGTAATGTTATCCCAAATCCAATTGGNTCTGCTAGAGGTCTGCACTTTAAAAACTCTGAATATCAATTATTTGCNCTTCCTGGNGTACCTGCTGAAATGANGGNNATGATGNATGAGTCAGTATTACCATGGATTGGTTCNNNNTCNNANNATTTTTATGAAATTAAGTTANTAAGAACCACTGGAATTATGGAATCAGCACTATTTGAGAAAATTGAGCCATTNGTTAATAAGNATAAAGATATNGAATTAGCATTTTTACCAAGATTNACGGGTGTTGATTTGCGCATTTCTTCAAACAAAAAANATGTAATAAANTCTTTTATAAATGAAATCAATCCGATAATAAAAAAATTTCATTATGGTGAAGGAGAAANGGAGCTCGAAGAAGCTGTAGCGGAATTATTAATATCAAANCAANTAACTGTTTCCACTGCTGAATCTTGCACTGGTGGTTTGATTGGCGATAGACTAACTAATGTTTCTGGAAGTTCAAAGTATTTTAAAGGTTCTATTATTGCATATAGCAATGAAATAAAGTCTTCTATTTTAAATATAGATGAAAATATTATTACTTCTAATGGAGCCGTTAGTGAGGAAGTGGCGATTTTAATGGCACATTCTGTAAAAAATAAACTAAAAGCAAATATTGGAATATCTACTACTGGAGTAGCAGGTCCTACAGGTGGTAGTAAAACTAAGCCAGTGGGTTTAGTTTATATAGGCATTGTAACAGATCAACATGAAAAAGTTTATAAGTTTAATTTTACCTCCAATAGGAAAACAAATAAGTTAATGTCTAGTCAAGCTGCTTTAAATATTCTAAGGGTTTATTTAATAAATGAAATTAAATAAAAATATTATGAGTGAACCCTTCCCATATGGGCAAGTTATATGCTATTTTAACTACTTGTTTTTTTTAAAATAATCTAGTTTAGGAGCATTATGGCAGCAAAATCAGATAATAAAAGTAAAGCACTAGAGCTTGCGATAAGTCAAGTTGATAAACAGTTTGGCACAGGTTCTATAATGCGACTTGGGAATGAGCAACCTGTTATGTCTACAAATAGTATATCAACTGGTTGTTTATCTTTGGATGTTGCTCTTGGTATTGGAGGCATTCCTAAAGGTAGAGTAATTGAAATTTATGGTCCTGAATCCTCTGGCAAAACAACTCTTGCTCTACATATAGTTGCAGAAGCACAAAAAGCTGGAGGCTACGCTGCATTTGTTGATGCTGAACATGCTATGGATTCAGAATATTCTAAAAAATTAGGAGTTAACCTTGAAGAATTATTAGTGTCGCAGCCTGATTCTGGTGAACAGGCTTTAGAAATTACAGAAACTTTAGTAAGAAGTGGTGCGCTTGATGTTATAGTAGTTGATTCTGTAGCAGCTCTTGTGCCTAGGGCAGAACTTGAAGGTGAAATGGGCGACTCTCATGTTGGGTTACAAGCAAGGCTTATGTCTCAAGCATTAAGAAAGTTAACGGGCACTGTGAGCAGGTCGAATACTGCTGTTATTTTTATAAATCAAATAAGAGAGAAAATTGGCGTAATATACGGTAACCCTGAAACTACACCTGGAGGTAGAGCTTTAAAATTTTACACATCTGTTAGAATGGAAATAAGAAGGGTAACTACTATAAAAGATGGTCAAGATATAGTAGGTAATAGAACGCGAGTAAAGGTTGTTAAAAATAAAGTAGCACCACCCTTTAAGCAGACAGAATTTGATATAATGTATAATAAAGGTATTTCATTTGAAGGTGATATTGTTGATTTGGCTCTTGAAGCAGATATCATTCAAAAAATGGGTTCTTGGTTTTCATATGGAGATAATAAAATTGGTCAAGGCCGCGAGAATGCCAAACAATATTTAATCGATAATATTGATGCTAGGAATGAAATTGTAAATAAAGTTCAGTCTTTTATTGGTATTGATGTTGAATCAGAAGGAAAGAGTGAAAAAAAATAAAATAACAAATATTAAACGATCAAAAAGGTTTAGTGATCGTATTATCATCCAATTAAATAATAAAAGCGTCTTCAGAGTTCCTGAAGACGCTTTTGCTTTAAAACCTCTGCATGTAGGCGATGAGATAACTGCTAAAGAAATAAATCATTATGATGATAAAATGCGAATCCAAGAAGCAAAAGATGCAGCATTTAGATTATTATCATTTCGCATGAGAAGTATTTCTGAAATGAAAAGGCGCCTTAAGCAAAAGTCATTTACAAATGATGAAATAAATAATGTAATAAATAAATTGATAAAATTAGATTTTTTAAACGATGCTATGTTTGCAAAGACGTTTATCAATGAAAAAATAAAAAATAAAAAGATTGGACCTAGGGCACTAAGATCAGAACTATTTCCACATCATTTATCTTCTGATTTAATTAACCAGCTAATTGAGAAGGCTTATAAAAAATATGATATTAATGAGCTCATTTCATTTCATTTAAATCGAAAAAAAATAAATAAAAGTATTCAATTAAATAAAAAAGAACTGACGCGTTTAAATAACTATTTATTAAGAAAAGGTTTTGAATGGGATAATATTAGTCATGTTTACCACAAATGGGGATTGATATAGTAATAGATGAATAATGATTATAAAATAATATTTGATGAAAAAGAGATTTTAATTAGAAATATCTACTGTGCTGGCAGAAATTATGCTGAACATGTGAATGAATTAAATAATAAATTGCCTGATGAACCTTTCTTTTTTCAAAAATCTATCCCTTCATTAAATGTTGATAATAAAATTTTTATTGATGAAAATGCTGAGATTCATCATGAGCTAGAAATAGTTTTATTAATTGGAAAAGGTGGAAAAGCTAGATCTACTAATGATGCAAATTCATTTATATGCGGTTATGCTTTAGGGATAGATTTAACAAATAGACCTTTACAAGATTCTTTAAAAAATAAACAATTGCCATGGTTATTGTCTAAATCTTTTGTTGGGTCTGCTATAGTTTCAAAATTTGAAAAAAAAGAGATTNTTGAAGACTTTTGGCTTAAAATTAATGGTGAAGAAAAGCAAAGAGGNAATAAGGNTCAAATGATCTTTAACATTCAAGATTTAGTTTATTATCTATCAAACAAAATTCCATTAATGATTGGAGATATAATTTTTACCGGTACTCCAAATGGTGTAGGGCCAATTACCATTGGCGATAGGATTGAAATTGGGTATGGTCAAAAATATATAAATAAGTTAATTGTTAAAAAAGCTACTGATTGAATTTATTCTAGTTAACATTTTGCTGTGTATCAATCCATTTGATGCTAAAATTTGATCTTCATGTATACTATACTTTCCACCATTCATTTTAGTGATTCTACCACCGGCTTCTTTTACAATTACAATACCAGCTGCCGTATCCCATGGGTGGAGGTCTAATTCCCAAAATCCATCGACTGTTCCGCATGCTAAATGGCAAAGATCTATAGAGGCAGCACCTAACCTTCTAACACCTTGAGTTATATCGGTAAAGTGTTCAAATAATTTCATATTTATTGACCACTTTTCGCCATGATCGTACCCAAAGCCAGTTACATGTAAACTATTTTTNAGCNTTGATACTTTAGAAACATTTATCTTTTTACCATTTTTGAATGTACCGTANCCTTTTTGCGCGGAGTATAAGTTTTTTGATGGCAATTCTAATACTACACCTATTTCAGGGTTATTTTTATATACCAATCCTATAGAAACACCATATGAAGGATAACCGTGAACAAAATTTGTTGTCCCATCTAAAGGATCAATGACCCACAGATAATCAGAGTTATTATTTATTAATCCATGTTCTTCAGATAATATATTATGTGAGGGGTGTGACTTAATAATCTTATCAATTATGGACNTTTCAGATTCAAGATCAATATTAGTAATTAGATCAGTTTTGCCTTTGAAATCAACTTTTATATTATTTGTTGATCCAAGAATAATTTTTCCAGCAGATAACGCGGCTGTTTCTGCAAAGCTAATTAATTCTTTATTCATTAATAATGATCTCGATTGAGAAAACCATTAAAGTATTTAGTTATAGACTTTATGTTCTAAATCAAAATACTCCTTTGTCATTTTTTTCAGTACTCCCGATAATAATACAATAGAAATCAAATTTGGGAATGTCATAAATCCTAATGCTGCATCACCAAAAGACCAAATAGCTTCAAGGCTAGCGATAGCTCCAATAAATACAAAAAATATATAGAATGATCTGTAAACAGGAATGGCTCTATCACCAAATAAATATTCCGTAGCTCTATCTCCATAAAAAGACCAACTAATAACTGTTGAAATAGCGAATAATAAAACACCTAATGTTATTATCTTATCACCAAATGGAAATAACCACGCTAAACCATTTTTAAAAGCTAATGATGTTAGCAAACTACCATTTAAGAGTTCTCCAGCAAAGTTAGGATCAATACGTGTTGTATAAAATTCAGTATGGAACCATGAACCTGTAACAATGATGGTTAAGCCAGTTAAGGTACAAATAATTATTGTATCAATAAATGGTTCTAATAATGCAACGACACCTTCGCGAACAGGAAATTCTGTTTTTGCTGTTGAGTGAGCTATTGGAGCACTTCCTTGACCNGCTTCATTTGAATANAGCCCTCTTTTNACTCCCCAAAGCATTGTATTCATAATAACTANCAGNGTTCCACCGGCAACACCTCCAACCGCTGCAGGAGGGTTAAAGGCCATTGANAATATCTTTCCAAAGCTAGCAGGGATTTCAGTAATNTTTGCAAGAACTATTAACATTGCTGCTGTAAAGTAAATTACAGCCATAAATGGAGCTAAATAAGATGTTACATTACCAATTCTTTTAATACCTCCAATAATAACTAACCCAGCAATACCTGCTATCAAAACACCATTAATAATTTGCTGGATTGAAACACTATACCAATCGGTTAATTGGTGTTTTAAAGTAAGCCAATGCTGAAAACCAACAACTTGAGTTACTTCTGAATATATTTGGTCAGAAAGAGTAAATGATTGAATTGCGTTACCAGTTGCAAAAGAGCAAATAACTGCAAAGCAAGCGAATATAACTGCTANCCAACGCCACTTGACACCCAAACCTCTTTCTATTGTATACATAGGGCCACCNGCAGTCATCCCTTTACTATCAAAATCTCTATATTCAACAGCTAAAGTGCATTCTGCAAATTTTAAAGCTGATCCAAAAAATGCTGTTATCCACATCCAAAATAATGCGCCTGGACCGCCATAATATATTGCAGTTGCTACACCTGCTATATTACCTATTCCAACTGTTGCAGATAGTGCGGTTGTCAAGGCTTGAAAGTGATTTAAATCTCCAGGCTCATTAGGATTATCATAGTCACCTCTTGTGACTTTCAATCCATGCTTTAAGTACTTAATCTGTGGAAAACCTAAAATTATTGTTGTATAAATACCAGTTCCCAATAAAGCAATCACCATTAGAGGAACTAAGCTAAAAGAAGGGAAAGACCAAATAGCTTCAAAAAACTCCACCCCAAAAAGAAGAAGTAATAAGCCTATTATGCCAAAAAATAAAATAGCATTTGTTTTTTTACTCATTTCTAATTTCCTATCTTAAAATTGTTTTTTTAATAGTTCTATGCGACTGAAAAAGCACTTTTGAATGTATTCTCATTGTAATCAATCCACGTTTTACCACTGATTTTAAATTTATTACCATTNTTGTGTTTAAATATCCAANAACCTTTATAGCTTGCNTCNGATAAGCCNANTGGATGGANTCTNNTTAAATATTCTTNTACATTTTCAANTTCCATAATTTTACCAATTATATTATCCATTTCAAGTATTTCTTCTTTTTTATANCCAGTTAAGTTTTCCCAATCTCCTTCAATGTTAATTAGCCTAACTATTGGAATNCCATCNTTGTCAGAAAAGANACCATCAGAAAAGTATTGAGCTGAAATATTACTAATTGCCTGTATAGATTTAATTTCTTTTATATTTTTATTTAAACTAATTAGCACATCAGTGAGTGTCTCAACTAATTCTTTATAATCAGTTGGTTTAGAAACTTGTATTTTTAGTGCATATTTAGCAGGAACCCTTCCANTGCGCTTCCAATTTGATATAGCTTGCGTGGAAACATTGAAAAATTTAGCAATATCTTTTTGCCGTCTAATTCGATGGTTTTCATACATATAGTCAAGCAATTGATCTATGGTCATTTTTTTCTCATTTAACGATAGCAATGTTAGAACATGTGAAATAAACTAATCAAATGATATTTGGGAAATAATCATGAAAATAATATGTGGTGTAGATGAAGCAGGCCGAGGTCCTTTAGCAGGGCCAGTAGTAGCAGCAGCAGTTATTTTACCTGNAAATCATAATATTATAGGTTTAAATGATTCAAAAAAATTAACTGTAAAAAAACGAAATATTTTTTTTAAACAAATATCTCATTNAGCTGAAGTTTCAATTGGAATTGTATCACATCGCACAATAGATAAAATTAATATTTTGAATGCTACTTATTTGGCAATGGAAAAAGCTATTCTAGGGTTAAATACAAATCCTGATTTATCCTTAATAGATGGTTATGGGCTACCAAATAAAAGTATCAATAATGAAGGAATAATAAAGGGAGATTCTAAAATTGAATCAATAAGTGCAGCATCAATTATAGCAAAAGTCACAAGAGATAAATTAATGCATCAAATCGACCCAATTTTTCCAATATTTAAGTTTGATAAGCACAAAGGGTACGGTACTAAATATCATATGGACATTCTNAAAAAATATAAAGCTACACTCATTCATAGAAAATCATTTGCTCCAGTAAAAAATAATCTACCAGCAAAAGATGTGCATAAAGATAAAAAAANATCAANCCAGCTTTCTATACAACTTGCTTCTCTGGACTATGTAAAAAATGGTTATAAAGTAGTAAAAATAATGTGGGATTATAACGCATATGGAAGACTTAATATTATTGTTANAAAAAANAATGATTTGAGAATCGTGGATATAAGCTTGACAGATAATTATCCACCACCAAGCGAAATAAAAGAGATTTTGGCTTCATTTAAAAAAACTATTTTAGAGTTAAACCTTGATAATAATATTTCGATTGATATTGCCAACATTAATATAAATGCACCAACNGTAAACATTTATCATGATATTGATAAATAAGTGTTTTATATGCATTGATTAGATGAATTAATTTCCGGGCTAATGAATAATATAAAAAATAAAGTAATACGCGAGATATGGTCTTTATTTATTTTAGTTGTTATTGTATTGACTCTTAAAGTTACTATTTTCGAATTATATATTGTTCCTACTGGTAGTATGGAAAATACAATAATGACTGGTGATTTTTTGGCGGGAAATCGTTTTGTATATGGTATGCGCACACCAGANTGGATTGGAATTCCTTATACCGATATTGGTTTTGATATTCCTTCAATAAAATTTCCTTCATTTAGAGAGCCAAAAAAAGGAGATATAATTATTTTTAAATTTCCTAGAGATGTCCGACAAAAATATGTGAAACGGTGTGTAGCTGAACCTGGAGATATTTTAGAGATTAAAGACAAGATTATTTATATCAACGAAGAACCTTATTTATTGCCAAAGGCTGGGAAATTTCTGTCACAAGAACTTTCTGAAACATTTCTACAGCAAGATATATTTTTGGGTAATTACGGGAATAAAGATCATTTTAACAAAATAAGGATTCCAAAGAAAGGCGATATCATTGAAATCTCTCCTGCGAATGCAAAACTATTATTACATATAATGTTACTNGATGGCCATGAAGTAAAATTNGTTAAAGATAGTAAAAGTTATCTTTTTACAATGGTTAGTCCTGATGAATTATATAGGAGAAAAGGAAAAACAAGTGTGTATAGTCCTTATTTTCCTGATGGCAATCTTTTAGTNCCATGGTCTATTAATAATTTNCCTAATGGAAGTTTATATATTNATGATNAACCAATATCTAATTTAAAAGAATATGTTGTGGAAAAAGATTATTATTGGGCAATGGGTGATAACCGTGACGATAGTTTAGATTCTAGATTTTGGGGCTTTGTTCCTCGAGATTATATATTAGGCGAGGCTCTTTTTTCATATTTTTCTCTTGATTTAAATTCCTGGGTTCCTAGATTTGGAAGAATTGGAACAATTCTTCAATAGGACTTGACTGTCAGAAAATCAAAATTGTATTTTGAGCTACTAAAAAGAGCAACCTAATTGATATGAGACAATTAATTTCAACATTATTACTATCTGCACTTCTTTTTTCTCAAGAAAATAGTGTTCAACAAGATACTGTATCGCAAGCTATAGATATTGAATCCCAACCTATAGATTCTTTATCACAGTCTCCAGGTCAGCAAGATGCTGAGATAAATACTAATGACAGCGCTCAACCTGAACCAGTAAACCAAATTTTATCATCTGTACCATTAGGGCTTGATTCTGGATATAAAGGTTTTGCCTGGGGCAGTCCATCTAGCTCAGCCATTTCAACAATTTTTTCGCCTATAGCAAATAAAGATACTGCAAGTACAGATCAGTCATTTACTGGGATGCTTGGATTAGATTCGGTTATAGTAAAATATACTTTTGCAGATAGTGGTTTTTGGAAGGCTGAAATCGATTTTGTTATTAATGAGAATGTGGTTGAAAATCTAGTCTCAAAATTCAGAAGACTTGAAAAAAATATCTCTCAAGTATACGGACCTCCAAAAACAACAAAGCAGCAAGAGTCAGGTCCATCTATCGCATATTCTGATATTTTCGATCAAAAGTATGCAACAGCATTCTATCGTTCCAAGTGGGCTATAGCACCAGCTGTGGTTGAGTTATATTTTAACGCATCTATTTTACAGCCCTCATCCGATTTGCCAATTTTTTCTGATAGTTATAAAGTTTTGAAACTCGTTTATTATAATCCGGATTATATGCATTCGTCGCAGCCAGTTCCAGAGCCAGAGAATCTTCCATCTATATTTGATATATATTAATTTTGTTCTTTAGATTGGTAAGTAAGTATATAATCTTATTATCTACTATTTTCTGTACGCAAATTCTTTTTTCACAAAAAACTTTAATTATTAAAGGTGATTTTTCATCAAGTGATAAAAATTCTAATAATTTTTTAAACCTCACTTTATCCAACCCTGAATCAAAATATTTTCTTGGATTATTTTTATTGGGCTTGTCTTCATATTCTTATCATAATCAAAAAGCTATGACATCTAAAACTAGCGCAAACAATCAAATTCTAAAATCACCTGGTTATTATGATCATATGAATAGCTATGATAAGGCCAAAAGTATTTCTGATATTTCATTGGGAATATCTTTAATTACAATGAGTTATGGTATTTTATCAGGGGCATTTTCGGATAAATCTAGCTTGCCTAGAATGGTGCGACAGTATGATTATTTTGATATTGCTAAAGATGATGT
>PASX01000041.1 GCA_002713455.1 Fidelibacterota bacterium | reverse complement strand
ACTAGATCTAAATAAAGGAATGAAACTTCTGAAGAAAGGTGTGGAGGAAAATACTTCCCTTTTTGATCTTAATATTGCTGAAAAAGATGGTGAATTGGATTGGTCTGCAAGTGTTATATCAAATGAAGACAATGTTATTAGAGACTCACTACGATTTGAAGGACCAAGAGTGATTACTTTCCCATATATTTTAAAATGGAAAACTATTCCAATACCTGATTTACTGATTTATTTATTAGATTTAGGAGAATCTTCTTTAGGGTGTCCTGTCGAAATAGAATTTGCTTTAAATATATATGATGATAATAAAGAGAAATTAACTGAATTTTGCTTACTTCAAATAAAACCAATGGTAGTCGGTGGCCTAGATCGTATCCAAGAATTCAGCTCAATTCAAAAGAAAAATATTTTATGTAAAAGCTCTGTTGCTTTAGGTAATGGATTGATTGAAAATATCAAAAATATAATTATTGTAGATCCTAAAACTTTTGATTCAGGTAAAACAAAATTGATTGCTAAGCAGATTGAAAAGATTAACCAAAAATTAAGCGAAAGTGAAAAATATGTCCTTATTGGCCCTGGCAGATGGGGATCATCTGATCCATGGCTTGGCATCCCCGTTGAATGGGATCAAATTTCAAAGGCAAAGGTCATTGTTGAATATGGAATGGATTCATTCCCAGTTGATCCATCATTTGGAAGTCATTTCTTTCAAAACGTAACCTCTATGAGGATTGGATACTTTACTATTAATCACAAGAAGAAAACAGATAAAATTGATATTGATTGGATCAATACTCAACCAGTAAAGAAAAAAACAAAATACATTAAATGGATCCAGTTAGATAGACCCATTACTATAACAATTGATGGTCAAACAGGCGAAGGTAGTATCATTAAGCCCTTAGATCCGATTAAAGAAAAAATGGACGAGCACGAAACCTCAGGAATATAAAAAGATATTTTAAACAACACCCTGATCAATCATTGCATCGGCAACTTTGATAAATCCAGCAATATTAGCACCTTTAACATAGTCTATTCTCTTACCATCTGATCCATACTTAACACAAGCTTTATGAATACTTTTCATTATTCCATGAAGCTTCTGATCAACTTCTTCTCTTGACCACGATAGGCGCATTGAATTTTGACTCATTTCTAACCCAGATACTGCTACACCGCCAGCATTAGCCGCTTTCCCTGGACCAAATAATATTTTATTATTTAAAAATATTTCAACCGCTTCAGGATCAGAGGGCATATTGGCACCTTCTGAAACTGCTTTACAGCCATTTTTTACTAATGTTTTAGCTTCGGCTCCACTAATCTCATTTTGAGTCGCACATGGCAGTGCTACATCACACGGAATACTCCATGGCCTTTCTCCATCCATATAAGATACATTATATTTTTCTGAGTATTCACTTATTCTACCACGCTTTACATTTTTTAAGTCCATAATATATGCAAGCTTGTCATCATCTATACCATCTGGATCATGAATAGACCCTCCTGAGTCGGATAATGTTATAACCTTACCCCCTAATTCATTTACTTTTTCTGCAGCATATTGAGCCACATTACCAGATCCTGAAATAGCAACATTTTTACCTTTAATTGAATCATCATTTGCATTTAGCATTTCTTCAGTAAAATAGACGCATCCATAACCTGTTGCCTCAGGTCGAATTAAACTTCCACCCCAATTAAGACCTTTTCCAGTTAATATGCCAGAAAACTCATTTGAAATTCTTTTATACTGTCCAAATAAATAACCAATTTCTCTACCCCCAACACCAATATCCCCTGCAGGTACATCTGTATCAGGACCAATATGTCTTGATAATTCTGTCATAAAAGATTGACAAAAACTCATTACTTCATTATCTGATTTTCCTTTAGGATCAAAATCAGATCCTCCCTTACCTCCACCCATCGGAAGTGTTGTTAAACTATTTTTAAAAACTTGTTCAAATCCCAAAAACTTTAGAATACCCAAATTAACAGAAGGATGAAAGCGTAAACCACCTTTATAGGGTCCAATAGCGGAATTAAACTCGACACGAAATCCACGATTTACTTCTACTTCACCTCTATCATTTCTCCATGGGACTCTAAACATTATTACACGCTCAGGCTCAGTAATTCTTTCTAGCACTTTAGCATGAACATAATCTGGGTGATCATTAAGAAAATCCCATAAAGAATCAACCACTTCACGAACTGCTTGGTGAAATTCTTTTTCTCCATGGTTTTTCGCCTCGATATAACTCATAAATTCTTCAATAGAACTATACATTTTCACTCCTAATAAAATAATTTAATTATAAGCTAAGCTATAGTAAGCTAAAAATTCGTTAGAAATTAAATGTTTATTGTGAAAAATCTCATATAAATTGTTTGAACTAAGACTATTAAAAAGAGTAATTTTTTCTACCTTTTTAATACATAAAATGGCGGAGTAGCTCAGCTGGTTAGAGCAGTGGAATCATAATCCACGTGTCGGGGGTTCAAGTCCCTCCTCCGCTACTATTATTTTCTTGACTTGGTGTGCTACATTTTCTTCATCAACCAGGAACGAGAGCTATAAGTCCTTGTGGAGAAGATTTTAATGATTAAAATATTATTTTTAGGGTTCATTTATATCGGCGTTTTAATTGCTCAAATTAATACTGAATCTATGCGTAAAGAGACTGTTGTTGAAGGCTTTGAGAATACATTAGGTTTTGAATTCGGCTTTGAGAAGTCCGACCGAGAGGTAATGGATATCACTGGTGAATATAGGGTTGATCATTTTTTAACTGGAGGCCTTCATTCCTTTTTAATTATTAATTATGATAATGGATATGAAAAAGAACCGTCTGGGAAAAATACTATTAAAAATAAAGGGTTTGGGCATTTTAGAATGACTAAGAATATCTCTTCAAATTTATATATTGAATTTTTTTCACAATTTGGATTTAATGATTTTCTATTGATGAAAAATCGAAAATTATATGGTTCAGGGTTGAGATATAAAGTTATCGTTAATGATAGATTAAATGCATTTATTGGAATTGGGGGAATGAAAGAGAATGAAAAATATAGTTTAAAAACTGAAAACTTTAAATCACTTTTCAGATCAACCAATTATTTCACATGGAATATAAATTTAAGTAAAAATGCAACATTAAATAATACAGTTTATTATCAGCTAGATACCTCAATGCCAAAAGATCATAGAGTTTTATATGATGGTGATCTTGATATTGAATTAAATGAAAAGTTTACTTTTACATTTACTCTAAACTATAGATATGATAACGATCCACATGGAACATTAGGAAAAACTTATATTCAGGTAAGTAATGGGTTCAAATTCAATTTTTAACCCCTCCACTGCTACTAATCCTTAATTTGTTTAAAGAATAATTTTTTCATAGATTTGTTAACAAATACCAAAGGAGAATATATCATAATGAAAAAAATTAGTTTATTATTAATTGCAGTCAGCACTATTGCTTCTGCTCAACTACGTGTTGGATTAGATGTAAAAAGATCATTAGAAATGAGTTTAGCTGGATTTGCTGGTGAATCATTAGACGCTGAAGGAATGGGTATTACAGTTGGTTATGAGCAAATGCTTTTAAGCTTAGTTGGCGTTGGGGCTGAATATTCAATAGCTGGAGACGAGGGTCTTGATATGGTCTATGCTTATGCAGTTGGTAAAATACCTGTTGGTATGCCAATGATGAGAGGTATTGTTCGCTTTGGATATTCAATGCCAATGGGCGATGCTGGTGACGCATATGACCCTGGAACAGGATTAGGTCTTGGATTAAGAGTCAAACCACCGATTTTTCCAATTGGTGTCGAAGCATTATATACGATGCATAGTTTGAAAATGAAAGATACTGGAGATGAATTAGGAGACGCATTGTCAGGATTAATAGAAACTAAATATAATGTTTTAACGATTACAGCCACATATTCATTCTAGNTAAACAAAAAAGATACTCTTACAAAAAAGCCCTGTTANATAAANAACGGGGCTTTTTTATTTCAANAACATTTNNTCNACAATNNNTTGACANTTGGNAGCTNCCCCTTTTTCAACCATCATTAAAAATATCTTTTTCCCATATTCATCTTTTCGCTCAAACCTTCTAGATAGTCCCAAAGGACTTTTACCTGTTAGGATTTTGTAAAAGATGCATGCTGCTAAATATGATCCAACTGCAGATGGATGTTTATTGTCGCTAGTAAAGATTGGAATTTCTGGATGTTTTTCTTGAAATAATCGAAATGCAGTACCAACTGGGGCAATAGGTGTATTTGTTTTTGTTGAAATAGGTTTTAAAGCATTTTGAATTGGATCAGAACCTTTATACTTCTTAGAACTAATTGATGGAAACATCCACGTTCCATAGATAATGGGCTGACCTTGATTTGATTTTACCAGTTGAATAAAACGATTAAAATATTCATTAGACTCTTTTGTTTTTAATANCGGGTTTGAACTATAATCCTGCAAAATAATTGTTGAATAGTCCCCACTCTCAATTAATTTTTTTGTATTTAAATTTTTATCTCCAANCCAATGCTGCTTAAGCGATGCCCCTCCAGCTGTTGATTGGTGGATATCAAGAAAAATCTCTTTTTCTGCTGCCATAGATTCNACAATAGAAGGAAGATTCCAATAGAAAGTAAAACTGTTTCCTACAAAAAGTATCTTTTCTTTATTTTGGGAAAAAATTGAAGAAAAGATGAAAAACAAGAAAAGGTTAAATCTTAAAAATTTCATCTAATTATATTTCCTTATATTCAATTAATAAAATTNTTAACGATAATGTAACGACTGTTAACATGATTTATAAGATAAGATAAGCCTTGATCTAATTGTTGAGGTGAAACCTCAGGGTCTTTCTTATCATTGCTTGTCTGTTCTATAAATGGCTTTAATAAAGCATGATATTTTTGAAAAATTGGAATCATCTTTTGAGGTGAAAATGANTCATCAATNACTTTTTTAAGATTTACTCTATATTCTTTCAAATAAGTTTTGTCATCTAATAAAAAACGAATTAATGGCCAGTTATCTCCTACTTCATTCAATCCAAGTGATAATGGAGTCCTAAATCGACCTGCGTTTATCATTGCTTCATTATGATCCCATGGAATCCAAGTAAGCTTTGATGTNTTTGGATCATTATATAAGTAATAATTCTGTGACATTTTTCCATAAGAATCCCAATTTTGGATTGTTGAGTTTGTAGCTAACCACTTAAGAAAAATATCCGTCCTAAAGATTGCCTCAAGATCATCTCTCCAATTATCAGATTCGCTCAATCGATTAGTTCGATGTAATACCTCAAATAACTTGATAATATCTGACCANTCTGAATCATCCTCATTCGNATGTTTTGAAAATGACTCATTNGAAAATGATCCCTTAGCAAATGTTGCTCCCTGACCCGTGGGCTTATAGAGATTTCCATTATCGCTGATAAATTGACTTTCAATGACTGTATCATCAACTTCTTCAACACAAGTGTATATTCCCCAAAATTCTTGGCCATCCCCACGGTCTAGAAAAACTCTATAAAATGCAGTTTGAGCAGCNGGAATACCNCTAGANCTAAATACATCTGCNGAAANNTTTTCCCTCAATAATGAAGGATCCATAGCATTAGATGACATTGATAATTGTTTAAATCCATAAAACCGTTGATTATCTATTTGAGGATAATCATCTTCAAACTCATCAAAGTCAAATTTTAAAGGAATCTTCCAAACNCCTCTATTCCATGAGAACCGTATTGTAGAATTACCTTTAAATCGAACACCAACTTGATACCATTGTTTTCCGTTGAAAAAAAAATCAGAAGGTACCCAAATTGGATTTTCTTGAGAGCTTGGGCCAGAATTTGGCGGTCCCATTCCAGAGCCAAATGGACCATATTTTTCTTCCATATCGTCCATCATTTTCTGCCAATTCTTCTTTGAAATTTTTATATCAATTCTATTAACAGTATTCTGAGGAAATACTATTTCATAATTTCGATCACCGTTTTTACCATGAGTGGCCTGTGTCCAGTCAGGTATTTCAAAATTTGGGTCAATTTCTGTATTCTCAGATGAATTATCATCACAAGAAATAATTATAAAACTAATAAGGATAAAGAATATTTTTGAGTTCATTTGTTTCTATTCAATGCTTTATAGACTGAAAAACATAGTGTAAAGTTAATTTTAATATGTTCAGTGAATCAAATAATGTAAATTTATGTAGTTATTTTTATATTTTACACTAATCAAATTTTGATACATTTTTAGGAGGATTTAAATGCTTAAGAAAATTCTAAATATTTTTCCAATACTTTTTATCTTATTTGTTGCTTGCAATGAAAGAGAAAAAACACCTTTCAAGATAAATTATGAGAAATATCAACTAGATAATGGTTTGACTGTTATTCTTCATGAAGATACATCAGATCCAATAGTTGGTGTTGCGATACAGTATCATGTTGGTTCTAATCGTGAAGTTCCTGGCAGAACAGGTTTTGCTCATCTGTTTGAACATATGTTATTCCAAGAATCACAACATGTAGGTCAAGATCAATTTTTTAAAATAATTCAAAACGCTGGTGGTACATTGAATGGAGGTACTAGTAAAGATGGAACCGTTTATTATGAGGTAGTACCTAAAAATGCACTTGAAACGGCACTTTGGTTAGAATCCGACAGAATGGGCTGGTTATTATCAACTGTAACTCAAGCCGCATTTGAGAATCAGCAAGAAGTTGTTCAAAATGAAAAACGTCAAAGAGTAGATAATCGTCCTTATGGTCATTCAAATTATGTTATGATCAAAAATATGTATCCTGAAGATCATCCTTATAACTGGACAACTATTGGAGAACTAGAAGATCTACAAAATGCTACTTTGGCCGATGTAAGAGAATTTTATGAACAATGGTATGGTCCCAATAATGCTACAATGGTAATAGCAGGAGATATTAATAAACGTGAAGTAAAATCTTTAATAAAAAAATACTTTGGTGAGATCAAGCCTGGTCCAGACAATGGCAATCCTGAACCTCAACTAGTTAAGTTGAGCAATACAAAAAAAGTTTACCATGAAGATAATTTTGCACGTTCTCCTCGATTAACTATGAATTTTGCATCAGTGGATCAACGTCACTTTGACGCGCCTGCGCTTGAACTATTAGGACAACTTTTAGGTGATGGTAAAAAATCGCCTCTTTATAAGGTTATCGTTGAAGAAAAAAAATTAGCTCCTTCAGTCTATGCATATAGTGGAACTCAAGAAATAGCAGGTACATTTGATGTTGTTTTAACCGGCTTTCCTTCAACAAATCTTACGGAAGCTGAAAATGCAATTTTTGAAGCATTTGAACGTTTTGAGATAGATGAGTTTACAACTGCTGATTTGGAGAGGTTAAAAGCAAAGTATGAAACAAGTTTTTATAATGGGATTTCATCTGTGCTTGGTAAAGGATATCAATTAGCATACTACAATGAATATTTTGGTTCTCCTGATGCAATCGCTATAGAACTCCAAAAAGTTCTTGATGTAAATAAAAGTGATGTCAAAAGAGTTTATGAGAAGTATGTCAAAAATCAAAACTATGTCTTAACAAGCTTTGTTCCACGAGGTAAAGTTGATCTCGTAGCTGACGGATCTGAATTATTTCCAATTAAGGAAGAAAAAATNGTTAAAAATGTAAATAAATCAGCAGGTTCTGGTNGTATGNATATTGCTAAAATACCTTCAACTTTTGATAGATCNNCAAANCCNNTAGATGGACCACANCCAAGACTTAATTTACCTAANGTGTGGAGACANGATTATGATAAGGGAATTTCGATTTATGGAGCGAAACAAGATGAATTACCTCTTGTAAGCTTTGGCATATCCATTGAAGGTGGAATGCTTTTAGATGATCCAAATAAAATTGGAGTCGCAAATCTTGTTACTGATATCATGATGCAGGGAACTGCAAATAAAACACCAATAGAATTAGAGGAAGCAATTGATGCCCTCGGTTCTTCTATAAATATGTCTACAGGAAAACAATCAATCAATATTAATGTAAATACTCTAAAAAGAAATTTTTTACCAACCTTAGCACTTGTTGAAGAAATACTTTTTGAACCAAGATGGGATTCTAATGAATTTGATAGAGTTAAACGTCAAACCGCTGAATTGATTAAAAGAAGAAGCGCTGTTCCTTCGACAATTGCATCTAGAGTTTTTAACAAGTTGAATTATGGTTCTCATATTCTTGCTAACCCAACCCTTGGAACGGTTGAGAGTGTTCAGTCAATAAGTATAAATGACCTGAAAAACTATGTTAATGCTAATTTCTCAGCTGATCTAGCCACAATTAGCATTGTAGGAGATGTTAGCCGTAGTGAGGCCGTTAATGCCTTTAAAAACATGGTTAATCGATGGGATATTCAGAATGTTAACTTTAATAACTATGAAATTCCCAAACCAAATAAGAGCGCTAAAGTATATTTCGTAGATGTACCAAATGCTAAACAATCTGAAATTAGAATAGGATACTTAGGAATTCCTCGTACCCATGAAGACTTTTATGCAACAACTGTTATGAATATGAAACTTGGCGGTAACTTTAGCGGAGACGTAAATATGGTCTTAAGAGAAGAAAAGGGATTTACTTATGGTGCAAGAACACGCTTTTCCGGATCAAAATACCCAGGCACATTTATAGCATCTTCTGCAGTAAGATCAAATACGACTGAAGAATCAGTTAATATTTTTAAAAATCTATTAACAAATTATAGCAATCCAATCAGCGAAGATGATCTGGAATTCACTAAGAATGTNACNTTAAAATCAAATGCTCGCCGTTTTGAGACACTTGGTGCTCTTAGAGGAATGATTGCAAATATTGCCACCTATGATCTTCCCTTCGATTACATAAAGGCGGAAGAGGAACAGGTACGTAGTATGACTATTCAAAGCCATAATCAATTAGTAAAAAAATATATTCGTCCAGATGAAATGATATATTTAGTTATTGGAGATGCAAAAACTCAAATGGATGGTCTTAAATCATTAGGGTANGGAGATCCCATACTACTAAATGAAAATGGATCTCGAGTGAGATAATATTTTTTAAATCATTAAATACTAGAAACCCCCTCGTTTATNTTTGAGGGGGTTTTTTATTTTTTTATGAATTCTATCATATCAGTAGATCAGTGGACGTTATTTGGGCTAATATTTGTTACAATATTTGNAGTATTAGGACTAGCTGAATTCATAAGAAACTATTTCAATAAACCTCCTGAATCGACTCGCAAATTTGTCCATATTTTCATAGGTTTAATAATATGTTTTTGCCCATTATTATTTAAAGCAAAATATCAACTAATTACTTTATCTTCTTTATTTATAGCTATTAATACATATCTTTTATTATCCAAAAAATTTAAAAGTATGAACGCTACTTCTCGAAAAAGCTATGGAACCATCTATTTCCCTTTTTCGGTTTTGATCTTATCTATTTTCTGGTGGGATAAGCCCATCTCATTCATTTTATCGATCCTTGTTTTAACCCTTTCAGATCCCATTGCTGCTATATTTGGATCTCAACAAAGTTATAAATTCACACCTTGGATTGATAAAAAATCAATTCGAGGGTCATCAGCAATGTTTGGTTCCTCATTCTTAATAGTTTTACTAGGTACTGATTTATTATTAAAATTTTATGGTTCGAATTNTTCGATTCCAATTCCAACATTACTTGNACTCGGAATATTTACTGCATTATCAGCTACTTTAGCTGAATCAGTAAGTTGTAAAGGCTCTGACAATCTTTCGATACCCATTATCACTTTTATATCTTATGAGATATATTTAATTAATTTTTCACATGGTACATTAATTNATCTCCACNTTTGGACTGCTTTATCAATNATTATATTTTCATATTCATATAAAAAANAATCATTATCAATTAGTGGAGCAATTGGTGGCTACATATTAGGAATTATTATTTTTGGATCTGGAGGATGGAATTGGATTATTCCTCTCATANNTTTCTTTATTTCATCATCTATATTGTCACATTTTAATCGAAAAGAAAAANCCCAAAGAAATCTGATNCAAATTCTTGCAAATGGTGGATTAGCCACTATTTTTNCTATCGAAAATATTTTTTGGGGATCAACATCTTCATTGATCTTTTACTTAGGAGCAATTTCAGCTGCTAATGCAGATACATGGGGAACTGAAATTGGGTATCAATCAAAATNAAAACCAAAACTTATATTTTCTAACCAAATTGTTTCGAGAGGGACATCTGGAAGCATTACTCTGCTGGGAACAATTGGATCTATTTTAGGAGCAATATTAATTGCAGGCTTGGGACAAATTATTTTTGATCAAAAAAATATTTTTATACCAATAGCAATTGCTGGAATTAGCGGTTCAATATTTGACTCAATTTTAGGAAGGTTTTTTCAGGCAAAATATTCCTGTAAAGTATGTGGCGATCATACTGAAGATACTATTCACTGTAATGTACCTACAGAAATGACAAAGGGTATAAAAGTGATTAATAATAACATGGTAAATTTTTTAAATACTTTATTTGGTGGAATTATTGGATATTTTTTATGGATTATAATTAATCCATAAAAAAAGCCCCGCATCAGCAGGGCTTTTAATAGATTAATGTTGTTAGAGTATAAAATTAAATAACTTTATATACTATCAAACCAACCATAACGATTAGCGAAACAAAAATTAATGAGACACCCATGTTTCCTTTTTTAATCTCTTCCCATTCATCAATATCTGTTGATAGCCAATCAAATACCTTCAAAGATATACCAACACCTAAACCAAAACCAATCGCGGCTGTAATAGCCCATAATAAGGAACGACCATATTGTGCAAACATGCCACTCCAACTGGTAGGATCTAACATTCTTCCTCCTTTTTACAATGTTTCAATTGAATTTTTTATCAATCGCATAAAACCAGCAGTGTCAATTTTTCCATCTGTAAGTTGACGTACTTGCTCTGCAGTAGCTTTAGCGGTGATAATAGTATTTTCTCTAGATAGGGGGATGATCACTGAGACAGCAGTATTTCCTGGAATCACAGGTACATATCCCGGTTTTTTCTTTGCAAATGATTGCTGATGATTGATAGCCTGCCCTACAGAAATAAATGCGACAAGCATTGGCATCTCGAAATTATTTCTTGTGGTACTTTCCAATTCAATTGAAAAGTGATAAGAACCATCAGGATTTTGAGTCAAAATCATTTTCTTCTCATCCACAGGTATACGATAAAACTTACATGTATTTGCTACCTTTCGATAAAAAGCATAATTTGCTAATAAGGTCTGTGTCCCCATCAAAAGAACAATAGATAATATTAGAGTTTTTCTTAAGTTCATTTATTTACCATATCCTATCATTAAACAGTGCGAATTTTACAAGGAGTCATATCCTCTAGTCAAGCACCAAATACTATTTTCCCATTCTTTATAACCTTTTGAATTGGGTGATTAGAAATATAATATGGAATCTCTATCAAAGAATTTAAATCCCAAAGAATCAAGTCTGCTTTCATTCCCAATTCAATTGATCCAACTTTATTTTCCAACCCTAATGATTTTGCTCCATTATAGGTAGCAGCTTGAAATGCTTCTTCAACTGTCATTCCCATGAAAAGACAGGCCAAGCTAATAATAAATGGCATTGATTGAATATTAGAACTTCCTGGGTTAAAATCAGTTGCTAATGCCAGATTAATGCCAGCATTAATAAGCTTACGTGCTGGGGCATAGTTATTTTTTCCAAGAAAAAAAGTAGTACCAGGAAGTAGCGTCCCTATTACATCATTTTGTGCAAGTGATTCAATACCACTATCGCTTACAGCCATTAAATGATCTGCTGAAAAGACACCTATTTCTCCTGCCAACTGAGCCGCTCCAGAATCAACAAATTCATCTGCATGCATCCTAGGTTTTAAACCATATTCTATTCCTTTATTTAGAATTTTTCTTGTTTCAGCAATATTAAAATAACCTTCCTCGCAAAAAACATCATTAAATAATGCTATTCCTTGCTTAGAAACTTCAGGAATCATTTCATCACAAACTAAATTAATATATTCATTGGGATTATTATTATACTCTGCAGGAATGGCATGAGCTCCCATAAAAGTGGGTATAATATCTATCACGTGTTTTTGATTAACGCGATCAATAACTGATAAAGATTTAAGCTCTGAATCAGTATCAAGTCCATAGCCTGATTTTGCTTCTATCGTCGTAGTTCCATTTTGTATAAATCTATTTACACGTTTTTCTAACTTTTCAACTAATTCATCCTCAGAAGCATTTCTAACTCCATTTACACTCGATATAATACCACCACCATTTTTAGCTATCTCTTCATAGCTAGATCCAGCTATTCTCATAGAATATTCATTTTCTCTATTATTTAAAAATACAGGGTGGGTGTGTGAGTCGATAAAACCAGCTGTAACCATTTTTCCATTACAATTAATTGAATTAATTTCACAACTATCTCCGATAGATGAAATCAATCCATTTTCAATAATTAAGGATGTATTTTCATAAGATTGGACACCATTTTCATTCGCAGTGTATAAACAACCAATATTATCTATTTGAATTGAATTATTCATTAATCATTGGAATATTTATATTCCATTTTTTTGAGTTTTGTATGGCATCATCGTATCCAGCATCCGCATGCCTTAAAAGTCCCATACCAGGATCATTTGTCAAGACTGCCTCTATCCTTTTTGCCATCTCAGGTGTTCCATCAGCACAAATTACTTGGCCCGCGTGAATTGCTAACCCCATCCCAACGCCTCCACCATGGTGAATAGAAGTCCATGTTGCTCCACTAGCTGTAGATGTCATAGCATTTAATAATGGCCAATCTGCTATAGCATCTGATCCATCCTTCATACCTTCAGTTTCACGATAAGGTGATGCAACTGAA
>PASX01000040.1 GCA_002713455.1 Fidelibacterota bacterium | reverse complement strand
CAGGAGCAAGAACAACAGGAGCAAGAACAACAGGAGCAAGAACAACAGGAGCAAGAANAAACAGGAGCAAGAGCAGCAGGAGCAAGAGCAGCAGGAGCAAGAGCAGCAGGAGCAAGANCAGCAGGAGCAAGAGCAGCAGGAGCAAGAACAACTTTCTGAAGAAGAAAAATCACAAGATCTCAAGCAAGCTGAAAGTATTTTAGATGCTTTAAAGCAAGAAGAACAAATTATGCAAAAAAAACAAATCGCAAGATCAAAATCAAAAAAACTAGCTAAAGACTGGTAATGACTCTTTTCAAAAATTTAATATTATTATTATCTGTTAGTTTTGCAAATGCTCAAACGAGTGTAACTGCATCAGTTGACATAAATAGAATATCTCAAAGTGAAACAGTTGGTTTTAAAATTTTAACAGTAAATGTTGATGGGACTCCAAGTGTCGATATGTCTCCTATCCAAAAACATTTTAGTATTGTTAGCGGTCCAGCTCAACAAACAAATATTCAATGGGTAAATGGNTCAATGACAAGTTCTCGCAGTTTAAGTTGGACTTTATTACCTAAGCGTTATGGAAAACTAAATATACCTTCACTTAAAGTTATAATCGGAAAACAAATTTTCAACACAAAGCCAATTGGTATTTCAGTTGCTCGAAGTGCTGGAAGAGCTGATTTAGCAAATTTATTTATTGAAGTTAAGCCAGATAAAGATCGAATATATGCTGGCGAACAGTTAACTGTTACATATCGATTATTTACTAGNTTAAATTTATCCATTGAAGACATTGAATATCCAAAAAGTGTTGGTTTTTGGAATGAAGACTTACGTGTAAGTCAAAACGTTCGATTTAGAGATACGCAAATAAATGGTGTTGCTTATAAAGTTGCAACTTTATATAAATCAGCAATGTTTCCNACTCAAACAGGAAAACTAACAATAGCACCAATGACTGCTATTTGCAATGTTGAAAAACCTTCAAAAAGACGTTCTAGCGGAGTATTTGATGATCCATTTTTTAGCTCAATGTTTAGAGAATCGCAAAGAAAATTTATTCAATCTGATTCATTAAATATAGATGTTTTGCCTTACCCAAATAATCCTCCAAGTGATTTTACTGGTGCCGTTGGTCAGTTTGATGTAGAGGCATGGATTGATTCACAGAATTTAAAGATTAATGAAGCAATAACTTTTCATCTAAAGATTTTTGGCTCCGGAAATATTAATCAATTCAATATAAATCCAATAAATTTTCCTCAAAATGTTGAAGTTTTTCCTCCAACCTCTACGTTTATTCGTGATGAATTTAGAGATTTACTAACAGGTGAGCAGAAATTTGAATATATTTTGATTCCAAGGATGAGTGGAAAATTTCGGATTAATTCAATTAATCTTACTTATTTTGACCCAGATATTGATCAATTTATTACTAAACGTTCTAAGCCAATAGATATTGTAGTAAAACCCGGTAATCAATNAGAAAGTATTTCANCTAAATTTGGCAAGGAGGATATAGCAATTCTTGGAGAGGATATTAGATATATAAGAACGCAACCANCTAAGTGGTATAAGCGTGGTAATCAAGCTATTCCAATATGGGTTTTAAATATTTATCTATTAAGTTTTGGATTATTTGTNTTCCCTTTTGCTTTTAATATTATTAAGGAAAAACAATTAAGTACTTTTGGAGATCGTCAAGCAAAAAATGCTCTTCGATTAGCAGTAAAAGATTTAGGTAAAAATGTAGAAGATCCATATTCACANACTACATTGATTATCAACAAATATNTTAAATCTAAATTATTTCTTTCNTCAATTAATCTAGACGGAATAATTATTGAAAAAANACTTGATGGTAAAATNGATAATAAATTAATCACTGAGCTTATTGCATTAATTAAATTATGTGATTCAGGAAGATATGGGCCTGATTCAATTCAAAAAATGGATTCACTGCAAGCTAATACGATAAATTTGTTAAAACGTATTGATAAAGAATTANTATGAAAATTTTAAAATATCTAATTTTAATTAATTCTATTTTATTTTCCCAATCACCTGATTCTTTATTTCATTTAGCAAATGGCTATTATGTGAATGAAGAATTTGAGGACGCAATAATTAAATATGAACAGCTTGCGCAAATCTATGAGAATGAAGACCTATATCTTAATCTGGGAAATAGTTATTNTAAAATTGGACAATTAGGTAATGCAATATGGGCTTACGAAAAAGGTTATTTATTGTCTCCTCGAGATAATGATATCAATTATAATTTGAAGTTCGTTCGAAATCAGATTAGAGATAGGATTATAGCGCCAGATGATTTTTTTATTATCGCTCTTTATAGATCTATTATAAATAAATTTACACTTATAGATTTAATAATGATATTTGGTTTAATGCTTCTAATATTAAGTTTTTTATTTGTTTTACATTGGAACAAAAAATTGTCTGACAAACTTTATTCTATTTTAAATACTACTTTATTAATAGTTTTAGTTATAACTAGTGGAATACTACTCGACAAATATTGGGATGTTTCTGATCAAGAGTATGGTGTAGTTACATCAATCTCATTAGATGTTAGATCATCTCCTATTTCAAGAGGAGAAAATATAGTTTTTGTTATTCATGAGGGTACTAAATTTGATATAATTAATGAGCAGGGAGGATGGTACGAGATATCATTATTAGATGGTAAAAAAGGTTGGGTTTTTTCAAATGATGTGAGATCAATATGAAATTCATTTTAATAATTCTTTCGGTATCTATTTCATTTTCTCAGCAAAAAAAAATAAAATTTGACGCAAATAAATTAAATGATCCAAAACCTAATTGGCCTAAAATTTCAAGTCCTTTTAGTTCTGATGTATTAAACTATAACCAAACTATTGATCAAGATTCAATAATAATAGAAGGTTATAGAGTTCAGGTTTTAGCAACGCGTGAAAGATTTAAAGCAGAAAAATTACAAAGTGATCTAGAAGAGTTATTTGAATATAAGATTTACGTGATTTTTGAGGCACCTAATTATAAGGTAAGAATAGGGGATTTTATAGATCGTCAAAAAGCAGAGAAATTTAGAAAAAAATTATCCGGTAATGGGTATTCTTCTGCTTGGATTATTCGCACTAAAATTGATTCAATAAATAATTAAAAATAATATTCTCTATTATCTATAATATCAGCATTTTTCTTTAGTTCACTCATCCAATTTCTGNAAACTGTATTCTCTTTCATTAATTTAAGGTTAGAGGAAATCATATCCTTTTGNGNAAGCCAAGCAGTTGAATCAAAATTACTAATTTCATTTATGATAATTAAACTATATCCACGAAATGTTTTTACTGGNCCAACCAATTGATTTTTNTTGGCATATATTAGTGAACCAATCAGNTCCTCTGATTTNCCNAGTGAAATAAATGATTCAGTCAATTTTTTCTTATCNGATGGAATATATTCTATATTACTATTCTCATCTTTTAANTNTTGAAATGTTTTTCCANTTAAAAATTGGGTTTTTAAATTATTTGCTAATGTATTNATTATNTTATCTTTATANTCATTTTCTAANGANGAAGNTATTTGNGTNCGNACATCTTCAAACGGAGTANTGCCAGCTAAAGTAATAGAGTCNAGNCNAAATACAGCAAAATAATCATCTGTTTCTATNGGNTCTGATATGTCATTTATNTTNGAATTAAATCCCCATCTNATTGCNGATCTNGATGGNCCTAATCCAGCTATAAAAAAATCAGTTTTNNTTAAATAATTAGCTGCTTCTTTTTTTACGCTNTGACTATCTATAGCAGATGNAAAATCATANTCTTGNGCATCATAGCTAAATAAAGTAGCTTTTCTNCGAAGATTTGTNCGTGATTTTTGNCCAAGTTCAATTTTTAATAGAATATGNTTAGCNTTTGCTTGAGCGTTATTTTTATTTTTATTTTTTATACTATCAACTTTGATAATNTGGTATCCGAAATTTGTAAGTACNGGNCCTACAACAGAACCAGGATTTGCNNTAAATACTGCATTCTCAAATGCTCCTACCATTTGACCTTTACCGAACCATCCTAAATCACCNCCACGTCCTGAATCAGGNGTAACTTGATTNCTTGGATCTTGAGTATGAATATTTGCTAATTTTTCAAAATTATCTCCATTACTATATGACATAAGTATTTCTAATGCTTCTGCTTTGACTCTTTGCGTATCTTGAAGAGAGGCACGTTTTGGCCACTTAATAAATGATAGATGCCTTCTTTCTGTTCTCTTAAAATCATCCAATCGAGATTTATAACTTTTTATAAGTTCTTCTTCGCTGAGTTTAACAGTTGAATCTTTAATTGATGAATTTGTTACATGCAAAGCAGAAATAGTATATTCTGTGTTACGTTTTGTAAACTCTTCTTTTACATCATTTTCAGAAATAATAGCTGACTGATTTATATATTTTTGCAACTTAAATCTCGGTAAATAAAAATCTCTCATCCATGCTTCAATAGGATTCCAATCCATTAAACCTGGTGTGCTTAATGCTCTTCGATAGGTTTCTTCATCAAATTCATTATTTTCTGTAGTAAATAATCGTTTTATATCTAATGGAGGATTATTTTCAAGGTGATGAAGAACTTCATCATCTGTAATAAAGATATCTAAATCTTTTATCGCTTGTTCTGTTAACTTTTCTTCAACAAAAGCATTCCATACTTCAAGTCTTATGTTGGATAATTGTTGATCTGAAATTTCCATACCAGAGCTTCTTAATGATTCTAGTCGCATAGAAACAGCTTGATTAAATTGATCTGGTGTTATCTTTGAACCATTTACAGAGCCAATTGCCTCAGCAGGATTAACTCGGCCAAGAAGCTGATCAATTATATTTGCTCCTCCCACTAGTCCACCTACTGTCATGCTAAGGAGAAANAGTATTAGTAGACTCCATAGTACAACGTGCATACGATTTCTTAATATTGACATTAAAGCCATTAAAATTTTCCTTTAATTACAATTGTTGTATTTAAACAAAGGTTGCGAATTTATGTTTTAGTAGNCTCAAAAGGCAATTAACTTGAAAAATTATATTTTTTTTNATTACACAAAAAATTATTAATCTANATACAATAATAATAATAATTTATTCTATTGATCAATANTNATCCTAAAATAAAGAATCATCCGCTNATANATAGCGGACCTATGTCATCTCTATATAAAGAAGTTNNGAANTGCACTAAGTGTGAAAGATTAGTNGNTTTTAGAGAGNAAATAGCATTTGATAAGCGAAAACAGTTTAAAGATTGGATNTATTGGGGNAANCCCATAGCTGGATATGGAGATATAAATGCTAAGTTACTTATAGTAGGCTTGGCACCAGCTGCTCATGGAGGAAATAGAACAGGAAGAGTTTTTACTGGTGATAAATCAGCAGACTTTTTAATGGACTGTCTTCACAGAGAAGGAATAGCAAATCAATCAACTTCTAATTCATTGAATGATGGACTTAAATTAAAAAATGCATTTATGACTCCTGTTTTGAAATGTGTACCTCCAGGTGACAAGCCTACTGCATTAGAACTAAAGAATTGCTCGAATTTTTTNCAAAGAGAGATGAAGCAATTAAAAAATATAAGTGTGATTCTTGCATTAGGAAAAATTGGGTTTGATGGATGTCTTAAATACTTTCGTAATGATTTTGACCTTAAATTAAAAGACTATCCTTTTGGTCATGATCTTAAATATATGTTACCAAATGGTAAAACTTTGTGGGGGTGCTATCATCCAAGTCCGCGAAATGTTAATACTAAAAGATTAGATAAAAAAATGATGAGCACCTTATTAAGAAAGGTTATAAAAGTTTTAAAAAAATGATCTGCAAAAATATAATTATATCAATTTTCATTTTTGTATCTCTTAAGGCTGAAAATAAGCGATTATCTTTTGAGGACGTTCAGGGAAAATCACCTTTTAAATATTCATCAATAAATTTTATTAATTGGGTNCCAAATGAGAATACNTATATATCTAGACATGGNGGTAAACTNGTTAAGNTTGATATTTTTTCAGGAGATACATCCTTATTNTTATCTAAAGATGATTTTCTGATAAATAAAAAAAATATTTTTATTGGNAAAAGTGTTACTCAAGNAGCAGAATGGGGTGAAAAATTTCTCCCATCCAAATTTTGGTTTGATAAATCAGGAGAAAAAATTCTATTTNCTTCTAATATAGAAAAAATATGGAGGAGATCATTTTATGCTTCATATTTTGTTATGGATTTAAGTACAAAGCAGATTCATTCAATTTCAAAGAATAATAAAAAATTACGAAATGGAAAATTTTCACCTGATGGAGAAAAAGTTGCTTATGTTCGTGAGGACAATAATATTTACATTTATGATTTGAAAAAATATAAGGAAAAACAAATTACGTTTAATGGTTCTGAAACAATATTAAATGGTTTGCATGGCTGGGTNTATGAAGAGGAATTNGGTTCATTTGATGCATATCGTTGGTCGCCTGATAGTAAGTTTATTGCGTATTGGGAAGAGAATCAATCAAAGGTACCNCTTTTTACATTATTTGACGAATTACCATTATATCCTAAAACTCAAAAAATATTTTATCCTAAAGCAGGTGAAGATAATCCTGTGAAAAATATTTTTGTTGTTGAAGTGAAAAAGAGAAGTCGTAAGAAAATGAATATTGGAATAAATAAAGATTCATACTATCCATGGATGGAGTGGACTAATGAAAACAATATAGTTGTTATGCGAATGAACCGCTTACAAAATTTTTGGGAATTTTTAAATATATCAAGATTTAATGGGAAATCTATATCAAGCTTGTCTGAATCTGATCCTAATGGTTGGGTAGAGNTACATAGAAATTATCATTTCCTTGATAATGGTAATATTATTTGGTTATCAGAAANATCAGGTTGGCATCATCTCTACATTCATAATTCTGAAGGAAAGTTAGTAAAACAACTTACTAGTGGAAAATGGGAGGTAAAAAACATAAGTCATATTGATNAAAAAAATANGAAAATATATTTTATNTCNAATAAAGAATCGGTTTTTGAAAATAGATTTTATTCAATAAACTTTGATGGAAGTGNTTTAAAGCTATTAACTAAAGAANNCGGATCTCATTCAGTTNGAGTNTTTCCTGAGGGTAATGGATTTATTGATTCTTTCTCAAGCTTAAATCATCCGCAAAAACATNTTCTTAAAGATATGAATGGNAAAANATTGAAAGTTATATCTGAGACTGATAAAACCCAATTTCAAATGTATGATTGGTCATATCCAAAAATAATTCAATTTAGTTCAGCAGATAAAACAACTATTCTTGATGGTATCATAACTTATCCTCCTGACTATGAAAATAATAAAAGATATCCTATTATAGTTTATGGATATGGAATGCCTGGTACTCAAATAGTAAATAATAGATGGGGTAGTACTTGGAATCAATATTTAGCTCAGCAAGGTTATATTGTTTTCTCGATGGACGCTAGAGGAATGAGTGGTCGTGGAGAAGCATTTAAAAATTTAAGCTATGGTGATATGGCTAAATATTTAGCAAAAGATACAGCTGCAGGAGTAAAACATTTAGTAGATAAAGGCATTGCGGATCCTGATCGAATCGGAGCATGGGGATGGTCAGGAGGAGGTTATTTTACAGGTTTAATGTTAACAAAAAACGCTCATTTGTTTGATGTGGGTGTCTCGGTTGCACCAGTAATGGATTTTAGATTGTATGATTCTATTTATACTGAGAGATCTATGGGATTACCTCAGTTTAATAAAGCTGGATACGATTCAACATCTGTATTATCGTATGTAAACCGTTTCAAAGGAAAATTATTAGTAATTCACGGGACTGGTGATGACAATGTCCATTCACAAAATATGACATGGCTTGTCGAAGCATTTATAAAACATAATAAACAATTGGATACTTTCTATTATCCAAATCGACCTCATAGTATGTCTGGTGGAAATGCACGTAAAAACTTGTATCAGAAAATGATAAATTACTTCAATGATAATTTGAAAGAGCGTGCTGTGATTGAACAAAATAATTAACTCTTTTAATTTTCAACTTTGCTATCAACTAATAAAGCAATGAAAAATCTTTGGATAACTATATTTCTAATTTCTTGTTCAGAAAATGATAATAGTTTCTCTTTAGAAACAATTGATCACGATGGAACAGCAAGAGAATACATTCTTCATATACCTGAAAAGTATGATAATGACATAGCAATTCCTTTAATGCTTAATTTTCATGGAGGTGGTGGTACTGCAAGTGGACATGTATATACATCAGATATGCGTTCTTTAGCAGATGAAGAAAATTTTATTTTGGTGTATCCTCAAGGACTTTATAATGTGTGGAATATTTCTTTGAGTTCTGACAACTCAAGTAAAAACACCACGGATGATTTTGGATTTATTAATGCAATGTTAAATAAAATTATTTCAGAGTATAGTGTTGATACAACTAGAATATATGCTACTGGTTTTTCTAATGGCGCAGGTATGGCTCATGCATTAGCATGTGTGATGAATGATAAGATAGCCGCTATTGTATCAATGGGAGGCTTGTTATATAAACATACATCTGAAAATACTATTCCATCACCTAAAGGTATCATGACTATTCATGGAACATTAGATGAAGATAGACCTTACGACGGTATAGAGAATTATTATTTATCAATTAATGAAATACATGAATTTTGGATAAATATAAATAAAACAAATACTACACCTTTAGTAAGTGATTTTGAGAGTGAGGGTCAAGCCGTAGGATATTATTCCTATAATAATGGTACTAATAATACTTCGATTGAACATTATAAGGTATATGGAGCAGGTCATTATTGGCTTGAATTCATTCATAATGGTGTTAATACCAATCAATTAATTTGGAATTTTGTATCTAAATATGATCTTAACGGGTTAATAAATTAGTTTTTCATTATAAACAATAAAATATTCAAAACATAAGCAAAGGAGTGAATATTATGAATATTAAATTATTATTAAGGATCTATGCTGGATTAATGGCTATTATGCTTTTAGGAGGTGTTTTTGCCCCAGAAGCAATGATGGAGGGTTTTGGCATGAGTTATACTAAAGAAGTAGTGCCAATTTTACATTTTGCTCTAATGGGTCAAGCTTTATTTGCATTTGTAACTTTTTGTTTAACAAACTGGTTGGAAGCTGATCTGCAAAAGGTCGCAACTACATATACTGGAATAGCTCTTGTTCCTGTTTTAATAAATACATATCATGCGATTTCTGGTTTAGTTCCATTGGTCGGTGCATTCTACGTTGAAAATGCTATATGGGTTACTTTTGCAGTGTTATTTTTTGTATATGGTAAAAAATAAATATAGCTTAAATAGACAGGTGCATAAAGTTTGTACCTGTCTATTTTTATTAATTTTTATTAAAAATTTTGGCTGTAACGGATATAAGGAGAATGAATTAAATACAATTCTTGAAGAATCTTTACTATTTCAATTAGGTCAAAATTCACTTTATTCCAATCATGGCTTCTGGTACGATTTACAATCAAAGGACACACCTTATTCAATAAATAATCGTATGCCTTCGATAACTCTTGAGTCAATAAATGATCGAGATATTTTTTGGAAAAAAATAAAAAATCGTTTAGAGGCTATAAACTCAGACCGTTTATCGCAAGGACAAAAAATTAACTATCGTATTTTCAATCGTATTGTAAATGAAAAAATAAATGAAATAAAATTTAAAAGTTTTCTAATGCCGATTAATACTGATTCTGGTTTTCATACGGGATTAATTCGTATACAAAGAGCTATGCCATTTCATACAATTAATGATTATAAAAATTATATTAATCGTTTAAATGATTTTCCTCGATATTTTGATGAGCAGATTACACTTATGAAGGAAGGACTTCGCCAAGGTATAACCATTCCACATTCGATACTAAATGATTATGAATTAACAATTTCTGCCCATATTGTATCAGACCCTGAGATGAGTTTATTTTTTACCCCTTTTAATAAAATTCCAAAAAATATATCGAAAAATGATAGAGAAAAACTTCTTCAAGATGGCCGTCAAGTTATTTTAAATAGTGTAGTAAAAGCTTATAAAGATTTTTTCGATTTTTTTATTTCTGATTATCGCAAAGGAGCTCGTAAAACACTAGGGGCAGCTGAAATGCCTAATGGTTCAGAATATTATCAATTTAAAGTAAAACAGTATACAACTCTTGATTATACTCCAGAAGAAGTGCACCAAATTGGTCTAAATGAAGTGAGTAGGATAAGAAGTGAGATGAATGCAATTATAAATGAGGTCGGATTTAAAGGCAGCTTTTCTGATTTCTTAAATTTTTTGAGAAAAGATAAGCGTTTTTATGTAAAATCAGCTGATGCGCTAATTAAAGAAGCTACTTTCATTGCAAAAAATATGGAAGGTAAACTACCTTCATTGTTTAAAAAATTACCGCGGATGACATATAGCGTTTTGCCTGTTCCTGATGCAATTGCACCTAAGTATACTGCAGGGAGATATGTTGGGCCAGCTCCAGGTAGCAATGCCTCTGGCCGTTATCTCGTCAATACCTATAATTTAAGTTCCAGGCCTTTATATAATTTGGAAGCCTTAACTTTTCATGAAGCTGTACCGGGACATCATTTGCAAATTTCAATTTCTGATGAAATGGAGAATGTCCCTTACTTTAGAAAAGGGTTATATATAGGAGCTTATTCAGAGGGTTGGAGTCTATATAGTGAATGGCTTGGATTAGAAGCAGGTTTTTATAAAGATCCTTATAGCAACTTTGGAAGACTAACATATGAAATGTGGCGTGCTTGTCGTTTAGTAATTGATACCGGTATTCATGCCTTTGGCTGGAGCCGTGAGCAATCTATAGATTATCTCGTCTCAAATACAGCTTTACCTTTGCATGAGTGTATTACGGAAATAGATCGTTACATATCTTGGCCCGGACAAGCATTAGGTTATAAAATTGGTGAATTAAAAATTAAAGAATTACGTCAATTTGCAAAAAATCAATTAGAAGATAATTTTGATATTCGCGATTTTCATGATGTTGTTCTTTGGAATGGATCTGTTCCACTTGATGTATTAGAGGATTTAATACATGAATGGGTTAAATCGCAAAAGCCTTAACTAATAAAATGTCTAGGGATCAAATAAAAGATAAATAATTATAGGAGTGATTAATGGCTAACAATAAAAAGATAAAAAATACTAATAAAGAATATCCTGATAGAACATTATCCGATGAACAAATTAAAAAAATGAGTTCAGATGATATGATTCTTACAACTTANCAATGTCAATATGTNGATAAGGAGAATAGTGAAAAGGTTGCTCATCAGCTATTAAGAATCCTTTTGCGAATTGTAAACCACNATTCTATAGAAATGAATCAATTATGGTATAAAGTGGAATTAGGTAATTTAGAGCAACTTCGCTTGAATGAAATTATTTCAGAAGAAGAATGGGAAAGCGAGCAAAAAAGACTTATTGAGGTTTGGAANCCATCTAAAAATTTCAAAGATAATTAAATAAAGGATTAATAATGTTTAATTGGTTTAAAGAAATTGACAAACAATATCCCTATTTACTCATTATATTTTTAATTCTTCTAGGAGGTGGCTTATTATTTGTGCGCATTATGAATTACATAAGCTGGCCTAATCTATTTGGTGTTTTTGTAATTGGTGAAGGTTTATATTTATTTTATAAAAGATATTTAAAAAATAANTAAAACCTTTCTTAGCTATCTAATCTGAACTAANAGGTCCNTCTTTATTTAAAGCACTAATTATATTTANTCCAAACGCAACTGCTGGTCCTACCCCAAAAGTNAAAAGTAATGTTCCTAATCCAANAGTTCCTCCAAGAATCCATCCTAATAAAACNACAGTTATTTCAATTAATGATCNGACCCANGCNATCGGGTAGCCTGAAGCTTTTTGTANACCTGTCATTAANCCATCTCTTGGNCCAGGNCCTAGNTTNGCTATNAAATATATTCCGCTTCCTATNCCAACGATTATTACTCCNGANAANGCANTNANAAAATTAANTAAAAATAAATTTGATGTAAGATTAAATATATTTGTTGATAAATCTAAAACTGTTGCGATAATAAGAATATTCATTATTGTTCCTATTCCAGGTTTTTCACCTAGAGGTATCCAAATTAATAGAACTACTATACTTGAAATAAAAGTTGCAAACCCAATTGACCAATTAAATTGATTTGCAATTCCTTCAGCTAGCACAACCCATGGAGCGTTTCCAATTTCAGAATGAATAAGTAATGATGAACCAAATCCAAAGATACTAAGTCCAAAACAGAGCAGAATAAAAGTTTTGAGTTTAGGTTTAAGATTTAATGGATTATTCGAAGACCAGGTTACCTTCGGTATATTTTTAATTTTCAAAAACATTAATTATTTGAAATATTTTCATAATATAAAATACTACTTTAAATATAAGGTGCTCAGACATTGTTTTATAATTTCTGTGACATTGCAATTTTTATATATACACATTATGGGGACTTTTTTTGTTGATAAGTACGGGATTATATTCAATGTATGAGACAATACTTTGTATACGTTATAGAATTAGACCAATCAGTATCAGATATCAAAAAATTCCGCACCAAAAATCCAAACTATATCAAAGGGATTGACTGTCTCTATGTAGGCCAATCCTCAAGGAAGCCATATATTAGACTTGAACAACATAAAGAGGGCTATAAGGCTAACAAATATGCAAAATATTATGGAATTAAGCTTAGACCAGACCTCTATGAGAAATATAACCCTATTCCAACAAGAAAAGATGCAGAAGAAATTGAAGAGATGCTTGGTAAAAATTTACGAAAGCAAGGATATGGAGTTTGGTTTAATTAAGCTATAAAAAGTGAAATAAATGAAACGCCTCTGGTTTAAATAAAGGACATTAAGAATGGAAAACATAGTCATATTAGGAATAACTATTGGAATAGGTTTGATTTTCGGTGGTCTCCTTAAAAAGATTAGCGGACAAAGTGGTTTTAGAAGGAGAAAAAATGAATAAAGAGACTAAAACGTTAATGGGCTCGACATTCTTAGGATTTTCAATTGTTATGATTATTTATATAGTTTATAAACTTGTAACATAAAGATTTTAATGAAACGCCTCTTGGTCAAATAAATAATATAAAGCCTCACTTAAGCGTGGGGCTTTTTTGTTTGTGGGATGATGGTTGATTTCTTTATAACTGGGAACAAATTAGTTTTAAATTTTGTTATATAAATAATTGTCATTA
>PASX01000039.1 GCA_002713455.1 Fidelibacterota bacterium | reverse complement strand
ATCTTTACATTCAGCACTTAGAAAAAAACAGTACTTTAGCTCCGAATCAATTCCTAAGGATGTTAAGATTCCCATGCAAATCAAGGAATTCGTTGAAGGAAATTCTTTGATGTTTTATTTCAGGTTTAATAACGACAAAATTTTAACAATGGGTTCAATGAATTTTCTTGAAAATGAAATTAAAGGACTGAATCCTAATATACTTTTAGCTGGGTCTGCGAATTCAAGAAAAGAAATATATAATTACACAGAAAGATTGTTATCATTAACAAATTATCCATCAATTATTATACCTACTCACTGGGATGATTTTAGAGTACCATATGGCGCCTCACAAAAAAACGCAGCTGAATCAAAAGCCTTTCCATTTATAGAAGAGGTAAAAATCCTTTCACCTAAATCAAAAACATTCTTACCTGTTCATTTAAAACAAATTCAAATTAATGATCTATAATTTTGGAGCAATCCCCATATTTTTCCAAATAAACCCAAACACATCTGCTGAAAGCTCAATTCGCTGATCAAGAGATACACTACCATGTCCGGCATTAGTTTGAATTCTAATTAATACAGGATCAGATCCAACATGGTATTTTTGTAATCCTGAAATAAACTTAAACGAATGTGCAGGAACAACACGATCGTCATGGTCAGAAGTTGTAACTAAAGTAGCTGGATAAGACTTGGTATTCCTAACAGCATGCACAGGTGAATATCGATATAAATATTCAAACATTTCTTTGGAATCTTGTGCAGTACCATAATCATATGACCAGCCGGCACCTGCTGTAAATTGATGATATCGTAACATATCTAGAACGCCTACTGCTGGAATTGCAACTTTGAAAAGATCTGGTCTCTGGGTCATAGAGGCACCAACAAGTAGTCCGCCATTCGACCCACCTCTTATGGCAAGATAATCACTAGATGTATAGTTTTCATTTATTAAATATTCAGCAGCTGCAATAAAATCATCAAAAACATTTTGTTTATTCATCTTTATTCCAGCATTATGCCATTTCTCACCATATTCACCTCCGCCTCTCAAATTTGGAACTGCATAAATTCCCCCATTCTCCATCCAAGCAATATTTGTTGAATTAAACCTTGGGGTTATACTGATATTAAATCCTCCATATCCGTATAGAATAGTTGGGTTTTTACCATTCATTTCAATACTTTTATTATATGTTATAAACATTGGAACAGTTGTACCGTCTTTACTCTCATAAAAAACTTGTTTCGACACATAATCCTCAGATTGAAAATCAATTTCTGGTTTTTCATATAAGATTGATTCACCTGATCCAATATTATATTTATAAATAGTATTTGGATAAACATAGGATGAAAAAGAATAATATAGTTCTTCATCATTTTTTTTTGCGTAAAAGCCACCAGCAGATCCAAGCGCTGGAAGTTTAACTTCCCTTATAAATTTTCCTTTAGTGTTATATTGTTCAATTTTAGATTTCGCATCCACTAAATAATTAGCAAAAAAGTATCCCCCACCTACACTGACGTTTAAAACATTTTCTTTTTCCTTAATAACGTCCTTCCACCTTTTTGGATTTGATAGAGTTACCGATACTAAACGAAAATTGGGAGCTCCAATATTTGTATATAAATAAAATGTTGAACCTTCATTATAAACAAAGTTACATGGTGCAAAATAATCATTTTGTAATTGAATAAATTGACTCTTATTATTTCTTAGATCAGTTACATAAATCTGATTACCAGCAGTATTTTTTGCGGCAGAAATAACTAAATAGTTTTGATCTTCAGTAACAGAACCAGATATATAACGATTTGGTTGATTCTCACCACCAAAAATCAATTTGTCAGATGATTGTGAAGTACCTAGTTTATGATAATAGAGCTTGTGCAGCTGAGTTTTACCTGATAGGGCACTATTATCTTTAGGTTTATCATAACTGCTATAATAAAATCCATCATTTCCTCTCCATGAAACTCCACTGAATTTTACATCCTTTAAAGTATCTTCCAAAATCTCTTTGGTCTCAGTATCTATAACAATAATTTTTCTCCAATCTGATCCACCTTCAGTAATCATATATGCACCAATAGATGCATCCTTACTAAAAAATAAACCTCTTAAGGCTACAGTTCCATCATTAGAAAATGTATTGGGATCTAAAAATACTTCTGGGCTCTCATCTGAGCCAAAGACCTTACGATAGACTACGGAGTGATTTTGCAATCCATCATTTCTATAAAAATATTCATAATTACCTTCTTTAAATGGCGCACCAATTTTTTCATAATCATTTAAAGTCTTAATTCGCTTCTTTAATTTTTTTCGAAACCTAATTTTGTCTAGATAATTAAATGTAACCTTATTTTGAGATTTTACCCATTCGGCTGTTTCATCTGACATATCATCTTCTAGCCAACGATATGGGTCAGAGACTGAAACCCCATGGTAGGTATCAATATGATCAGATTCTCTAGTTTGCGGATAGTTTAATTCATAACTATTGTTTTGGCACCCAACTATAAAAACAATGGTTATAAGTGTTATTAATCGTTTCATATTATCCTCCTCAATTAATAATATGTAATTAAATAAACAAAATTTGTATGATCAATTTAGTTTTGCAATACATTCAATTTCAACTCTTGCACCTCTAGCTAAACCTGTACCTGCAAAAGCACTCCTAGAATGATTAATTCCATTTAATCAATTTTTGATTTTCTGCTATTAAAATTATAAATAAAATTTATCTTATATTAGTAGGTATGAAAATCTACAAACCATCAATCCTTGAATCTTACTTTTTAAAAATGAGTTCTTAAATGCTAAAATCAACAATTAAACTATTTTTTTTATGTAACATTCTAATTGCTCAAGGAGATACGGAAGTTTACATATTTGATCTAATCTCAAATGCAAATAATTATTCTATTAATAATCCTATCAATATTTCAAATAACGACGGATATGATAATCAGCCGTCTTTTATGAAAAATGGTAGATCAATTTTATTTTCATCTACACGAAACGGTCAAACTGATATTGTAAGTTATAATATTCGTAGTGGTAAAAAAACCTGGCTTACTAATACTGATGGTAGTGAATACTCTCCGCAACAAATTGGAAATAGTAAAACATTTTCTGCTATTCGTTTAGATAAAGATGGAACTCAATTACTATATAAATATAGTATGTATTCAAATAAATCAAGTGTGCTAATTCCTAAATTGAAAGTTGGTTATTACGCCTGGGCAAACAAAAATCAAATTTATTGTTTTATCTTGGGGAATCCTCCAACATTTGAAATATTTGATCTAAAGACAGAAGACAAAATATATATTGATGATCAAATCGGTAGATCAATTCATGATAATAATAAAAATAACTTTGTTAGTTATATCAGCAAACAGAATAAAGATTGGACAATCAATACAGTTAATAAAAAGTCACGCGAAACTCAAATATTAACGAATACATTATCAAGATCTGAGGATTTAAACTGGATAACTTCTAAAACAATTATTATGGGAAAAGAAAATAAATTATATCAGTATGAATTATCTAGAAATTCAGGTTGGATAGAAATAGCTGACCTTTCAAAATATGGATTAAACAAAATTAGTAGAATTTCCGTTAGTCCCAAAAAGGATAAAGTAGCTATTGTAGTAGAAAAAAATTAATTTAGCTTTTTAGCTATCTCATACCTTTCAGCAATATTATCCCAATTAATTATATTCATCAGAGCATCAACAAAATCTCCCCGTCTATTTTTATACTTTAAATAATATGCATGCTCCCATACATCGATGACTAATAATGGAACTGCTCCCCATATTGTTAGCTTATGATGATTTTCACATTGTAGAATAACTAACGTATCTGATTGTGGTTGATAGGCTAAAACTCCCCAACCACTACCTTCAATTGATTTAGATAATTTAGAAAGCAAGCCCTGCATTTTATCTAATGAACCAAAATCTTTCTCAATCTTTTTTAATAATGCGTCAGATGGAGCAGAGCTTCTTTTTGTTAAGTTTGTCCAAAAAATACTGTGCAAGATATGACTAGACAGATGAAATGAAAGCTTCTTTGTCCAATGATCAACCATATTGAAATCATTTTGTTTAATTGAGCGCTTTATCATTTCTATATCTTTATTTGCACCTTTAACAGCACCACCATGATGAAAAGAATGATGTAAATCTAAAGTTTCAGAATCCATAAATGGCTCAAGATAGTCTATATTGTAAGGTAAAGACTGTTGAATAAAATTACCCTTATCATCAGTTATCTTTTCAATACCATTATTATTGATGTTATTAGCAAAAATTGAATTTGAAGGTAAAATTGTTGTACCTGCTAGAATAGCACTCGTTTTTAAGAATTTTTTTCGATCCATTACTTAATATTATTTAAATGTTCGCGTGCATTTTTAAAGTGAGCTTTTAAATTTGGAATTGGATTATCTTTATACCCTTCAATCATTCTTTGCTCAGATACATCTAACAATTTTAGCAATCTATTTGCCGAGAGTTTTTTTGTTTCAGGATTTGTACTTCCAATTGAACCTATCCATATGGGGGCAGTATGAGCAAATATATAGCTATCCATTACAGGCCACACAATTTTACCACCAAAAGCTCTAGAGGCAATCCAGCCACCTGAAGGTAAATCAATTGAGCCCTTATATGAGATACGTCCTGGTTTATCTAATCCTTCACTGGCCCAAACTACTTTACCATTAACAATAATTTCAACGCTATCTACATTAACAGAACTATATAAATCTAAGTTCCATTTGACTTGGCGTGATGCTTCAACCACCTCTCCTGGTAATGATTTTTCTACTTTAAAGTCTAGCATTGGCCCATTTGTTACAAAAGAGTTTCCATTTTTTAGTGCAGTTGTATAGGAATTCCAATCATTAGCACCTTTAGTTTGAGCATATACGCGGGTAGTCCCTATTGCCATTGTCCTGTAAAAATTATTCATTACATCCGTACCACCTGATGGAGCAATAGTTGACCCAATATTTAAAAATTCATACCATAGTTTACTTGTTCCTCTTGAGTTGCTCCAAAGACACACAACTTCTAATAAATCAAATTTATCTAGAATCGCATCAGCTATTAATTCTCTTGGTATACGTCTCATACCTACTTCAGAAAAAGGATCAATCCCACTAAATGGGTGAACATACAAACTTAGGCCACCTTGTTTTTTTGTAAAATCAAGCGGCTCAAGATTTGGCCTATCATCATAATTGTAAACTTGATAACCTGGTCCCCAAATCCATGGCCAAAATAAATCTTTATTCCCTAGTAATCCTAAATGACCAAGAAAATGTGATCTAACTTCTTGAGCAAATATTATTAATGGTTCATTATTGGGTGACTTCCATCCCCAATATTTTTGATCACCAAATCTATTATGTAAATTTGCTAACTGTGGTGTTGCTACATCTAACGCCTCCCCTGCCATCATAGGAAATAAATCTTCTGGTGTTAATTGGTATTGACCTCCATAATTAAGGTGAAAATGATGATCTCCTGAAATCCATCCGTAATCTCTAGGATCCCAAATTGATTTCAGTGAAACAGAGACTACTTTCAATCCCTTTCGTTTGATATTGACTTTTTTTACTTGTATTGGTGTATTAAGACCTTGAACAACTGAAATCTCAACTGAACCAATGGGTACTGTTAATTCAATTGAGCCGCCAGAATAAAAGAACACCATTCCATTTTGTCCATCAAAACGACTTTGACTTTTATTAGGAATAGCAAAATGGCCATTATCATCTTTAACACTTATTCTTGCTGGAATTAGTTTATTAGATCCAGTTATTTTTGTTTTTATTCTTAGGGTTGCAGTAGGTACACCCCAATCCCAAGATTTAATATTAATTGTATTAACCTCACCACCATTAACTGATATCCGTTTTAAATAAAAGACTTCATCATCATCAGCTTCAGAAAAATATATCCATTTATTATCTGGACTCCATGAGGGCGTTAAAGGTAATCCATTAGAATTAGTAAGGAAAACTGATGTAGTTGGATCAATTAAATTTATTAAACGAAGTTCATAATTTTCTTGAGTAGGCCAATTATACGCAACGATCTGACCATTTGGAGAAAGTGCAGGCCTTGTCATTGAAGTGATACGTTCTGTTATTAATATTCTAGACTTATTGTTAGCTGAAGTTTTAAAGTAACCATCATTTCTTTTATCTAATTCTAATATCCTGATGTCATTAGAGCCACCTTTATCCAAATAGATAAGGGCTTGTTGATTCGGATGAGGTTGAGGCTTTAATTGAGAACCCGGAGCCTCAAATAAAATAGAATCTTTATTTGTGTTAAGTGAATATTGCCAAATATCAAGTGTGCCATTTACCGCTGAAGAATAAAACAAAATACTACCATTTGATGAAAAAACAGGATCTAGATCTAAAGCAGGTGAATTTATAATTTTTTCTTTTCCTGTTAAAATTTCATGAATAACAATCCATGTATCGCTACCATCGTCACGAACAAATGCAAGATGTAAACCGTCAGGAGACCAGGTAGGTCGAAAGTCAAGATCTCCACTATCTGTTAGACGTTGTGCAATTCCACTTGCAATGTTATATAGCCAAATCCATCCTCTAGATGAAAATGCTATAGTAAGATTATCCGGAGAAACGGCTGGATCAATTGGTCCCATTGAAAGTGTAGGTAGCTCGTAACCTTCAAGATAGACATGATGATTCATTTTATCTATTTTTGGATACCGATTTGTCCATTGAGATAATATAATTGAATTCCAAAAAACTAGACTAATAAGTAGTAATAATATGTTCTTCATGCTATAAATTACAAAATTATCTTTGTACGATGACTGCTTCTGCTTCTATTTCAACAAGATAATCCTCACCTATTAATCTGGCTTGAACTANAGTATTAGCAGGCATTATATCTTTAAATCTTTCGCCATGAGCCTTAGCAACTAATTCCCAATCAGATAAATTTTTGATGAAAATTCTAGTCCGAATCACATCTTTCAATGAAGCTCCTAATGAAATTATAGCCGCTTCTATCTTATCAATAATAAAATAAGTTTGAGCTCTAGCATCGTTTCCGCCAATGACTATATCACCATGCGTAGCTGTTGTTCCAGATATCACAATACGATCTTTATATTTGACCGCCCTTGAATAGCTTGCTAATTCTTCCCATTTTGTATTACTTGAAACACATTCGCGATCTTCAACCAAAATATTGGAATCATATATTCTAGGAATATCCTTAAAATGATGTGATAAATCACCAGATGCTGTAAGATAAGGGGGCTTTCTATATTCATCTCCACAATCACCTGGAATTGGGGTGAGTTCTTTTTGCGCATCTCTTATCAAATTTATTTCTTCTTTAGAAATTTTAGTTTTTAAAATATTAAGATTGTCTTCAATATGATTATTTTGACCTAATCTTGCTCCAATAATTATTCCTGCGACAAGTGGATTATCTAAAATATATCTTGAGCATATATTAGCAATTGAAACATCATTGTTTTGAGCAATCTGATTTACAACATTTAATAGATTTTGATAAGCATCCCATCCACCTGATTCATCTATAAAACGTTTATACTTCATCTCAGACCATGTTTTTAAATCTTCAGGTTTAGGCTCATTCTTATTAAGCCATTTATTAGTTAAGAAGCCTCCCATTACTACTCCATAAGCCAATAATTTTATTCCATATTCATTACAAACATCTATAATCTTTGAACTATTTGCTCTTTGATCAATAAGTGAATGGCTAATTTGATTACTTACAATTGGAATACCCGATGCACAAGCTATTCTTAAGTGAGCAGCATCAAAATTGGTGACACCTATATTTTTAATTAAACCCTCTTTTTTTAATTCATTTAGATAAAATAGTGCATCAAGCCAACTAGGATCAGGATAATGCCAAGCATGATACTGTATAAGATCAATCGATGTCTGTTTCATTCTATCTAAAGAAAGTTGAACAGCATCTCTAACTGATTGTTTATCAACTTTTCCAGGTTTAGGAACCCACTTTGTAAATAATTGTAAATCAGATGTTGAATTATTGATATTGTATTCACCAACAATTAATTCACTCGATCCATAGTGATCTGCCATATCAAACGTAGTAAGTCCAGCTTCAATATATGGAATTAATTTTTCAGCATATGCTTTAGGATCAATATCCTCCTCACGTTCTATATCTGCTATCTGCCATAGACCTGTGATAATACGAGATATTTTAAGATCTGTCGAAAGTTCTGATTGGATATTCATTCTTTTGGTAACACCTTAAATCGATTATATTGATCTTTACCCGCTTTACCTATTTCTCTCCATTTTAATAAAAAAATTATACTTCCGATAAGCATCACAATTAACCAAACTGGAGTTGAATGAAAATACCAATTTGATGCGTTTGATGTTAAATCCTTATATGTATGTACAAATAAAAACAGCAATAAAAATAAGATTCCAAAAATACCAATTAATGATTGATGGCTTCGTTTTGTTATCACCGATATTTTACTCGCTAAATTTGGATTTATATTTGGAATTGTAATTAAAGTAATACACATCAACAAAAAGTTTACCATCATTGATGTAACCATAATATCAATACCTAAGAAGAAATCACCCGCAAAATGTGATCCTAAGACTCCAATGCTAGACATGGCTCCCGCAACAACTAAAGAAATATGTGGAGTAAAATTTCTTGGATGAACTTTAGCTATAAGAGACGGGAAAATACCATCCTCAGCCCAAGCAAACATTAGCCGAGATACTGATAATAACATTGCAGGGAGATCATTAATCAGTGCAATTGCCGCTCCTAAAATAATAGCAACACCTAACCATGATGGTAATACATAGCTCAATAATCCTGGTGCACTAATATCTTTCAATTGTGATTCTTCAGCAATAAAACTCCAAGGTATAGTATTATAAACTGCAGTTGTGAATAAAAAATAAAAACAACCCACAGAAATAATTGCAAGAAGGATTGCTGTAGGTAATGTTTTTGATGGATTCTTTGCTTCACTTCCAGCTTGAGCTATTGAGTCAAAACCAATAAAGCTGGAAAAAAGCAGAGCTGCAGCAGAAAGAAAAATTCGCCAATCAAAACTAGTAACAGTATTTACTTTAAATCTCCTCCCTTCTTTTATTTCCAGAGCCCTGACAAAGTCGTTTGTATCAAAATAAAAACCCGCAACAATCACAATGAACCCTAATACAAACATCATGTACATCATTGGAAGCAATGTCCTTTTATAGGACCTTGCTCCTTGAATATTGATAAAAACAAATATCCAAATAAGTGCTAACGCTATTCCTACACGAATCACTGGTAATTCTAATAACAATGAGAACTCAACAAAACCTAATCCTGATATAACGTCACGAATAAATGAAACACAAATATATGCAATCACACCAATAACGATCGACAAGCCAAACCATTGAGAAAAACTTGCAATAAAACCTAAATATGGATTTAATCCTCTGCTTGCATATATATAACTACCTCCAGCTCGTGGCATCGCAGATGAGAGAATTCCATAAGCTAATGCTGCAAAAAGAGCTGGAATCATAGCAAACAAAAATGCAGGTAAAACATAAGAATCTATACCAGGAACATTGCGTTGGATCATAAATGGAACAACATTGATTGATGCTCCTAGCATAGAGCAAATGCCTGTTGCCATAAGGGCAACTAAACCAAGGTTTCTTTTAAGTTTATTTTGATTATTAGCCATTTACTCTAGTAAAGTAAAAATAAACTAAATATTTAATTATATCTTTTCTGATAATATTATTGGACTTAATAATAATGTGAATCCATAAAAGAAATCCTCAATTGGTATCGTCCCAATCCTAAGTCCAAGATTTTCCATATTATTATACCATACAACCTGATCAATAATTAACGAACCAGTTAGAATCCCATTAATAATTAAAAAAGGAATAATAATAAATAAATATGATATTAGAAAAGATTGCAGGATCACCGGTTTATAAATTAATCCTATTATTAATATTAAACCTGCAGCTCCAAAGCTATGAAATGTATAAATACGATCCATATTTAATATAGAAACAGATAGTAAAATTATTATTAGAACTATACTAATAATTTTTGTTTTCTCTTTAGATAGAACCCAAGTAGGATGTAACGTTTCTTTTGTTGAATGAATAAATAATGAAGCAAATGGAATACATATAAAAAAGAGCCACTCTTCAATTGGTAGATTAATAATATCATAACCAATCAAATAATTTTCATTGAATGCCCATACCCCGATCTTAGTAAAATATATATCATGTAAAATGAAGAGTGCTCCAACAATTAGTACCGATGGTAATAACTTTTTAAAATAAAAAAAATATTCTGATTTTGAATTAAAAGAAAGTAATAGAGGAAATAGGATTGAAAAGAAATCTAATAATAAATAAACAATATTATCCATTTTTCATTAATCGAAAAATAACTTTTGGAACAAAGAGCATTCCAAAATATTCACAATTATTTTTTGTCGATTTTGAATGATGAATCCTATGTGCGAATAAAATTCCTTTTAAGTATTTATTATTGGGTTTTTTAAACATTTTCTTTCTTCGATGAATAAAAATATCATGAACAAATAAATAAGCCAAACCATATAATAGAATACCTAGTCCAAATGCAATAAGCAAACTTGAATTATAAATAGATCCAAAAATAAAACCCAGAGCACTTGGAGTAGCAAATATCAGAGCAAAATAATCATTTTTTTGGTAGGGTTTTCCAGTTAACACATGATGATCTTCATGTAGCCACCATAAAAATCCATGCATAACATATTTATGTGCAGCCCATGCAGTAAACTCCATGCCTAGGAAAGCAAGTATAACTATTAATAATTCAAGCATAATGATTTCAATGTTTTTATTAAAAAAAACAAATATCGTATCTATCAAATTTAAAACAAAACCTCTTTAGTGAAGTAGAGGTTTCGCAAAGGCGAATAAGGACTATCAGATTAATTAAATTAAAAGTCTCCTTTTAAACATCTAGAGAAAAAAGGGAATTCATCCGTTACCATATAATAATAAATACCTTCTGGAAAATCAGGAGTTACTCCAAAGCGCCCATTACACTGATCTAAGTCACCCAAGCCTTCAACGTATTCAAAATCTTGAGTAAAAGCTCCTAGTGGAATGGGTTTGTTTGGGTATGAATCTCCAGCTCCAGGGCGACCACTTAGAACTGTCAATTTTTCAGGACGACCAGTATCTGCTTCTGTCTTAAGCTTCCAACTTGGTTTAATAACCTTAATAGCGCTCGTTGAATCAGTTGCCTCACTATATCCATATCGCGCATAAACTGGAAAGCCATCTGAGGCCCAGCCAATAAGCGTCATATTNCCTTGTNTATNTCCTAANAATTNTANNANTAGTTCNGGNATTCCNTGATAATGATANGCGCCANTNGGNTGAACATGNGCATGATTCATATCATCACCAAAATCAAAAGTATTATGNCCTAAAGCTTCTATACTCCATCGACCTTGACCCATNGCTAAACTACATTTCCCNNTATCATCACATCGTCCAGCTGTACCTGGATCAAATTTNACGCTATTTATTGCGTAAGCAATCGCACCTGCAGGTCCACCAACCTGCACACCAGTTTCAGAAACTAATGACGGGCAAAGTGTAAATGTTGCATTTACATTTTGTTCTTTGATGGTATTTGGATTATGAGGATTAGGAAATGTACCTACTTCATGATTTGGAATGCCATTCCCTGATAGTTTTCTACTTGTCCCATCCGATGTCCAAGAATATCTGCTGTATGCCTTAACTGATTCATCGTTATTATATACCTCTTCATTAATATCTACCATAATTGTAGCTGTTGAATATGCACCAGTACATACTAATTCTTTTAAATCAGAATCTTCTGAATCTTCACAACTAATAAAAAAAAGTAATCCAAAAAGTAAGGAAGAAAAATATAATGTTCTCATGTAGTGCTTTCCAATCATATCATAATTCTATTATTTAGACTAAGTTATTAATACAAAATTAAAATGAAATATTACTGGTAATAAAAAAATTAAATATAATTCAAAATTCAGATCTATATCTGATGCCAAGCCAAATATTCTTATCTGGTAACCAAGAACCTTTTACTGTTTCACCATAATCACCACTATATGTAGTTAGTGATAATGATATATTATCATTGATATTAACTGCTATAGAAGTAATCGTATTCAGTTTTGTGATATGTTGNAGAGAAATNTCGAATAATGGCACTTTACTAATTTTAATAAAATTTAAAAATTCATATTTTTGTAGAAAGGATGGTATAGTACCAATATCTGTCATTATATCAACTCGGCTGTATAATCCAAATTCTTTTGTNGATGATCTGTCNCCTTCCCCGTATCGAAGATATGATTTATTATCATAATCNTATNCATANAAAGTCCTATTAAATAATTGGTTATCCTTATCCTTAATNCTNTGTGCNACTTTCATGTAATGCAAACCCGGGGTAAAAGTAACTCTGGATATTGAAGGGATTTTTACTGGAGCCTCAAAAGTCGTAGTAAATAATGCATACATATCAATAATATTTACATATTGGTCAGCTTCTTCAATATTATTTTTTTTAAAGAATGTAGTATCGTTAACAACTGTCGTACTTCTAGGGAAAAAACTAAATCCCATCTGCGCATGAAAAGTAGCTCCAGTTGAAAACATATTATCAATAGTCACTTTTGAATAAAGACCCATATACTCTCTTAGAAGCCTACTATCATTAAGTTTTCCCCCAAGTGATAGTAAATTTATTTTTGCTGGAAAACGAATTCCAATCTCAGAATTTCTCGTGCCTATTCCCATTGATGTGGAAGCAAAAAGTGTTCCTGGTAAACCAACTAATGTATTCCCAAAAGCAAAATTTGCAGAGTACTGCAAAAGATTTGACCTTAGATATAATTCTTCAGTACTTAAAAGAAAATTATGTTGTTTCCATAATGAAAAACGCGANCTATAACTTGCTAACAATCTCTCATTTTCACTTTCAAAAAAAACTATATTTGATGGACTATTAAGATATTGGTCTTTTTCAATCAATGCNTGTTGAATATCTTGACTTAAAACCCAATCAACTATTTCTCTTTTGATAATATTNAAATTGAGACCGTTTCCATACCAAATCTCATGTATTTCATTTTTTGTCGATTTTTTTTGCTGAACAATAATTAATAAATCATCTGCGAGCATNTCATTTAGAATTTGTGTTTTCTTACTTGAGTTCTTTCCCTTTCTCTTTGGATTATCAAGTGTATTTAAAGAGTTATAGTCAATAATAGCATCTTCAACTAAAATATGATATGGCATATGATCGACTGTCCATGCAATATATTTTCTTTTATCAAGACTATTTATTGATTGAGAAAACAAATAGTTAAGTAAAAAAACTCCAATAATTATTAATTTATTTTTCATTTTGATCTAGTTCAAAAGTGGAAGGATATATAAGGTGATATAATCTGTCCACCAGCTTCACCTGCAGGCAGCCATTTCCAAAGAGTATCATTTGAATTGCTTTCAAGAAATTGTAAACCACTCCCCTTAGGGATACTGACTATTTCAACACCGATCTTTAATACTTTAACACTATATTCAACACCAAGACCCAAATTACTAAAACCATTAAAAGACTGATTNGCTTGAGCATAAGCTTTTAATTTTTTATTATCAGTTACTAGNTCAGATCTAACAAAAAATCCTATCGCTTCATCAACTGTGTTTAAGCGATCTGTGATTTCAAGCTCTCTACCTTCTTTAGAATCTTTTGAACCTGGTTTTAATTTGGCATGAATAAACTCAGTGAATGATAATCCAACTTTTAATCTTAATGATCCGAAAACCTCATCAGTGCGCTCGCTACCAGCACTATTTTTATTGATTCTTTTTAAAAATCCTAACTTTGAAAAATCAGCAAAATTATTTATTGCAAATGTGTTACTCCAATAAACTAACCCACTTGCAGATGGCAGTACTACGTGGTTTTCATCAAATACCTTTCCTGTCTTAAACTTATTCCCAGATTCCATATAATTAATTTGACCACCAATTGAATGTGTATCAAATTTAAAACCTATCCCAAACGTACCATCNAGAGGCTGTTTAATAATATTGTCACTACTTAATTTTCTTGGTATGATAAAATAAGTACTAGAAATATCATTTGATAAACCAAGCAAAGTATTNCCAAAAAACTGTCGATATAAACCTAGATCCGAAATACCAGTTTCTAATCTAAAAGCTTGATTTGTGGATTTAGATCGAATATAAACACTCTGATTAGTAGACACTTCAACCTGTGAAGTTGTCCACCAGAATCCATCTCGGGCACGTTTAAANCTTCTCTCATTCAAAATATTATCTATATTGCTATATGTTTCTAAGGCTGATAAATCTCTCCTATTAATTTCCGCCCATTTATATTTACGATCTTTGATAGTATTCATAATTNCCGGACCTAACTTATTTACTTGGTCCATCATAAATTTTCTATATTCACCTGAATCGTAATTTTTTGCTCTGAGGCGTTTGAGAGTCAGTTTTCCATCTTGTTTTTGCATTTGTACAATTATAACATCGGATGCTTGAATTGAGTTTTGATCAAATTTATCATTCTCAATTAATTTATTTAAATACATCTCTATAAACTTACGATTTAAATCTTGATCAGCTACTTCCCAGCTAATCAAGTCTTGTGAATAAGTTGTAGAACCAAATAGAAAAATGATACTGAAAACTAAATAATATATTTTTTTAATTAAGGTATTCAAATTCACTTTCATATTCATTTAATACGCCATATTTATCTTGTATCTTAAGCTTTACCGTTTGAAAACTATCATATGCAGGTCTAGATATTGACAATCTATACCTTGTCAGTTTCCTATTGCCATATTTTTCACTGCTGATTTCAATTACTTTACCGCTAATACCACCAATAGGAAATAATTTATCTACTGCGTTTGTTTTCCCATATGTAACTACTTCAAGTGTGAGATCATTTGTATTTGGTTTACGTTTAAAATCAACTGATGGAGCGGGCAGCGACTTGACTTCAACAATATGTGTTAAGTCTTTTAAGGGGACACCATCTATTAGTGTTTCAAATGTGAGTTTGCCTACTTTTTTATATGGACCAACTGTCATAGATGATTTTTCAACTAATTTATTTTCGTCACCAAATGAGCTTGAAAATCGAATTGTTACACGGTCTCTAGAAAGAGATTTTACTCTCATGTCAAAACTATACTTTTCATTAGTAAAAATTTCAGCAATATCCTGGTCTTCTGCCCATTGTGGTTCAACTACAACAATCCTAGCGTTAGTTGTAACAACTTTACTATCACTTTTCCTAACTCCACTTACTTCTATTGTTCCTCCTTTGTTAGTCGATGTTCCTATCAACATTGATCTTGGTGTGCCTTGCTCAAGATTAGATACCATATCTACTCCTCTAGAAATAGATAATTCGAAGTCTTTATTTGAATAAACACCACCTACAGTTACAGGGACTTCCCATTTTAATCCTTTCAGAACTGTATATCTTTTTTTATCAAACATAACAAAAAAATCAGTCCGCTGACCTTCTAAAGGAACAGGCGTAATAATAGCATCTAGTTTTCTTGTCATTTTAAAAGAGCCTTCACGTCTTACTTTATCTGAAATATTTTTTTCTATTTTAGATGCAATCTTTTCACTTCCAAAGACATTTGCCCAATTATTTAATGTTTGATCTGAGATTTCAGGCTTAAATCCAATCAAAAGTTCAACATCAAAGCGCTTATCCTGATATACGTCAAAATCTGATAGCGGCACTTCTGCAACATAAGACCCTTCTTTTTGAGCTGCTATAGATGATACAGTATATTGTACATTTGAAACACTTGTGTCATTTAAGGTAAAGGTAGCTTCAACATTTGCTGAGTTTTCTTCGTACTCACCTCCAAGATTAAAGGTAAACTTGTATAATGAATCAGAATTAAGCGAATTTATATTATCTACACTAACCATTGATTCCAGTTTATCTTTTGCAACCTCGAGCAGAATATCATTCTGTCTACGCATATACTCACTAAGTTCACCTTCAATAGCAAATATGCTTAGAATCGCACCTAAATTAATAAGAAAGTATACTTCTACTTTTTTCATAGCTCTATTTAATTATCTAATGCTTTATTTAAAATTTTACTTATTTCTTTATGAATCTCTTTTTGAACACTTCCTTTGACAAGTTTATTGACTCCATCACTGAGGTTTTCAATTTTATTATTGTGGTCTCTTAATTCATCTTTAAGGCCTGCTACTGCACTTGTTAAAGCATTTACAGATTCTTGATCCATTCTACTTACCGCACTAGCAGCGTCCGAAGTATTAGCTTGTGACCCACCTCCACTCTCAGGACCTAAATTGTAAATACTTTTTGCATAAATAATCAAAAGAAAAAACTCTAGTATTAAAGCTGCAATTGACAAATATGTCATTAATCCAATAGAATCAGGATCCAGTGTTGCAAAGATTGATCTAAAACCAACAATTACTAATAAAAAAGCAGCTCCTCCATACACTAAAGCAGTCCGCGCGTTAATATCTGATCTTAATTTAAAATTCATACTATTCCTCAAAGGTTGAATGTTTTTGGATTATAAATATAATGGGGTTAGGGCCTATCATAGTTGAAATTACATTAATTTTCTATTAAAAGTTTGTTTCTGAAAATTCAAAATAACTAAAAAAAACTGTATTTTTAATTTAGTTGAAAAGAGCTGAATCGATTAATATGTTCTATTGATGACATCAAGAATCTTAATCAATTTAAAATACTTACTAATTGGTCAATTATTTTTTTCAGCCAAATTACCTTTAGCTCAAAATGAAAATTTTGGTTTTTATTCAGAAAATCTTTCTGGCTCAGAATTAAATTTAAAAATGGTTCCGATTAAAGGGGATCGGTTTAAAATGGGTAGTTCTTCAAAAGAGAAAAGCAGAAAAAATGATGAAGGACCAATAATAGATGTCCTAGTTGATGATTTTTGGATGTCTGAGATTGAGATTACCTGGGATCTTTTCGAGTTATTTCTCGATCGAAAAATCGACAAGTTCAAAAAAAATAGCGGAAAAATAAAATTAGATATCGATGCTATTTCTGGTGCTACTGCCCCTTATGTAAACTATAATAAAAAAGGCTATCCCGTTATAAATGTCACACAATATGCTGCTTCTCAATTTTGTAAATGGCTTACAGCTAAAACTGGGCATTATTATCGACTTCCAACTGAAGCAGAATGGGAGTTTGCATGTAGGGCGGGTGAAAGTGGATCGTTTTCTTTTGGCAATAAAGCAAAAAAAATGGAATATCATGGATGGTTTAAAAAAAATAGTCAAGGTAAGATTCAGCGTGGAAGATTGAAGATGCCAAATCAATTTGGTCTATATGATATGCATGGAAATGTAGCAGAGTGGGTACTGGATAGTTATGATCCTAAAACTTATATTGTTTGGGGGAATGGTATAGAAAATCCATTAAGAAAGAAAAAAGGAATTTATCCAAGAGTCGTAAGAGGCGGTTCTTATAAAGACGAAATTAATGATTTGAGATCTGCAGCAAGAAGTTATTCCTCTCCGTCTTGGAAACAACGCGATCCGCAAATTCCAAAAAGCTTGTGGTGGCATACTGATGCTACACATGTAGGGTTTCGGATTGTTCGTCCNAGGNTTGANCCAGAAAAANATGAACTTGAAAAAATGTGGGTTTCACCCAAAAAAGANTATTGAGGNACNATGAAAAACAAAAAAGAAAAAATAGATCGCAGGGGNTTTATAGAACAATCTGCAAAGATAACCGCAGCNGGTATAATGCTAAGTCGACTACCNGCAAANTCAAAAAAACTATTTTCNATAGAAGGTGAAATTAAGGTNGCTATTATNGGTTGCGGAGGTCGTGGAACCGGAGCTGCTGCTCAGGCACTTGAAGCTGATCCAGATGTTAGAATAGTNGCCATGGCTGACGCATTTAGAGATCGCGCAGATGAATGTCTTAGTTCACTTTCTGAAAAATATCCTGACAGCGAACGAATAAATATTAATGATGAAGTAATATTCATAGGATTTGATGGCTACAAAGAAGCAATCGATTTAGCAGATGTTATTATATTGACAACTCCTCCAGCATTCAGACCTTTACATTTTGAATATGCAATTAGTAAAAACAAACATGTTTTCATGGAAAAACCAGTNGCAACAGATGTTGCTGGGATTAAAAAAGTTCTCAAAGCGGGTAAGGAAGCTAATCGCAAAAAACTTAATGTAGTTGTAGGCCTTCAAAGACATTATCAAACAAATTATAAAATAATTAAGGATAGAATTGACCGCGGTAGGATTGGTAAAATTATTTCAGGGCAAGTATATTGGAATAGTGGAGGCGTTTGGGTCAAACCTAGAGAAAATGGTCAAACGGAATTAGAATACCAAATGCGAAATTGGTATTACTTTAATTGGTTATGTGGTGATCATATTGTTGAACAACATATTCATAATATTGATGTTGCAAATTGGTTTATCGGNGCAACGCCTGTATCTGCTCAAGGAATGGGTGGAAGAGAAGTCCGCAAAGGAAAAGATCATGGTCAAATATTTGATCATCATTTTGTTGAATTCACATATTCTGAAGGTCAAGTCATAGCAAGTCAATGCCGACACCAAAAGGGCTGTATGAATCGTGTCGAGGAAGTATTCCAAGGAACAAAAGGTAACGTTACAGTGAATAGTTCTAACTATGGACTAATGCAAAATAAGCGGAATAAAACTATCTACGAACATGATGGTGAAAACGATATAAATCCTTACCAGCAAGAACATAATGAACTGTTTGCAGCAATACGATCAGGAGAATATATTTTGGATGATACAAAAAAAGGTGCCGAAGCAACAATGTCAGCAATACTTGGAAGAATGGCTACTTATTCAGGTCAAGTAATTACCTGGGATGAAGCAATGGAAATGGATCATGATTTAGTCCCAGAATTACATTCATTTGAAGATCAGGCTCCAGTAATACCAAATGAAAAAGGTGAATATCCAATCCCAATTCCTGGAATAACAAACTATAGGTAAATTATGAAAAGAAGAAAATTTTTAAAAAAGAACGTTATTTTAGCTGCAGCTCCATTTGTCACAAGTGGACTACTTGCGCGATCATTTAGTAATAAAATGATTTCTGAACGTCCCTTCAAATTAAATTATGCTCCACATTTTGGGATGTTTAAAAATAATGCTGGATCTGATCTTTTGGATCAACTTCAATTCATGCATGACCAAGGATTCCGTTCTTTGGAAGATAATGGAATGAAAGGCCGATCAAAGAAAGTTCAAAATAATATTGCAAAAAAAATGGAAAGACTTGGAATGGAGATGGGTGTATTTGTTGGACATAAGATTTATTGGAGAGAACCAAACTTGACCAGTGGAGACAAGTCACTCCAAGATGAGTTTGTTAATAATATTAAAGATTCTGTAGAAGTAGCAAAACGTGTAAATGCTACGTGGATGACTGTAGTTCCAGGTCATGTAGATTTAAAAAAGGAAATGGCATATCAAACAGCAAATGTAGTTGAAGCACTTAGAAGAGCATCTGATGTTTTAGAGCCACATAATTTGGTAATGGTTTTGGAACCTTTGAATTGGTGGAGCAATCATGCTGGTCAATTCTTATCTGAAATCCCACAAACCTATCAAATCTGTCGTGCCGTAAATAGTCCTTCTTGCAAAATACTATTTGATATCTACCATCAACAAATCTCTGAAGGAAATTTGATTCCTAATATGGATAAATCATGGAAAGAAATTGCTTATTTTCAAATTGGAGATAACCCTGGAAGAAAAGAACCAACTACTGGGGAAATCAATTATTATAATGTTTTCAAACATATCCATTCAAAAGGATATAAAGGAATTTTGGGTATGGAGCATGGCAATTCTCAAAAAGGAAAAGCTGGAGAACTCCAAGTTATTAAAGCTTATCGAGAAGTAGATAGTTTTTGATTATTGATCTATTGAAATAGAAAATAGTCATGTACTGATCTAGCTACATGTGCAATTGCTCTTTCTCTCTCAGGTATAGTTAAATCAGAGTCTTTCACAAATGCGACAACTACAACATTACCCTTATTTTGTGGTAGGCGAATAATTCCAACATCATTAGTTGTAGCACCAATTGTTCCTGTCTTATGAGCAACATATGTATCTTTCGGCAGTANACCTTTTAATCTACCTTCACCAGTTTGACAACGGCTCATTATATCAATTAATAGTTCAGAGTTTTCTTTTTCTAAGATTTTATTTGACCAGATCATTTGCAATAATTCTGCCATAGCCTGTGGTGTTGCAGTATCACGNATATCTTTTTCAAATTTTTCACTTGCTTCNTCAATCTCTTCTTTTGAAAGGGCATTATATTTTTCATTCATTACTTTATTTGAATTTGCACCCCCTTCTAATTTTATTCCTAACCAATCACCAATAATTCCAATCGTGGGACGGTCAATAGACATATCGCGGATTTTATGTTTTTTTAAAAGTCGTTTTATTTTTTTTGAACCACCAGCAGCACTTAGACAAATATCTGTGGCGCTATTATCACTAATAATCATCATTAATTCTAATTGATTCCGCAANGATAATTTCACACCAGGTGCTACAAGTAAATCAGATAAGATACCGCTACCTGGATGTTGATCCTTCGGTTGAACATCTGTCATATCATTAAGAGTAATTTCTCCATTTTCAACTCTCTTAAGTAATTGNACAGCAATTGGNACCTTATAAGTACTGGCAAGTGGATATCTCTCCTTGTTATTAATATATAGTCGCTGATCTGTTTCAAGATGAATAACGCCAATACCCATTTTACCACCCGATAAAGCACCTAACCTTAATAGCTCTTGCTCTAAACCCTTTAAATTTTTTTGAGCATTTAAATTAGTTAATTGAAAAATAAAGATTAAAATTAAATAAGATTTAAACTTTGATCTTTTAATCATAACTATCTCCTTTTAATTATCCTTTTCTGTTATAATTGAAGCCCGAAAAAGATTATCTGCTGCCTGTAATATTTTCAATTTCAAAGGTGGCGAGTAATTTGGATAGTCATCAAGAAATTGGTTAACTATTTTTCGCGCACTTGCACTCTGATGCCCTGAAAGCGTTGCATTAATAAATCTGGCTGGGAAAAAAATGTCTCCAGTTCTTTGAATCTCTTCAAGTAATTCTAAACTAGGTCGAATATATTTTTCTGCTTCTTTACTTCTCAATGGGTGATGAAGATAAGAGACTGCTGATTGAACCCAAGGTTCTACTTCACGATTCTCTTCTTTTTTTATTAATTCAAAAAAATTGTCTCTAACATTTGAATCATTTGATAGTGAGGGAATTATAAATTCAAAACGAGCTTTTCGATCGGGATTTGATATTCGATCTAATTGCGCAGTTAAAATCTTTTGATTATCATCTTTCCCTCTTAAAGCTAATTCAGATGCAATCGTGATATAGTCTCGTTCAGATAAAGTCAATCCTTTGATTGAATCAACTTTCATCCAAATTGATTTTAACCAATTATATCCATTTTCTGATAAAACAATAGAACGTAATGAACGAAAATACATGGAGCGATTTGTGACAGTAGTTGCTTCATTCATATGCCGCTTCAATGTTGATTCTAATTCATCTGCTTTTTCTTTTCGTTGTTCATCACTTAAGAAATTCCAAAAAGTAGAATTAAGGCGTCCCAATATTCTTTGCGTGTTCAAAATATCGTTTTCTGTTTCTAATGCATTAATACATAGATCAATCATATCAATTGGCTCAATATTTCCATAAAGCATATCATCCCAAAGGTTGAGCCAAATTATTCCTCTCAAA
>PASX01000038.1 GCA_002713455.1 Fidelibacterota bacterium | reverse complement strand
AAGATGAAGACCCCTACTATCAACATTTATATCGAGTTTCAATGGATGGGACGCGATTAAAGTTATTAAATAGTGGAAATTTTGACCATCGAGTAAATATGGATGAATCAAATAAATATTTTATTAGTAATTATTCAAGGGTCAATACACAACCAAAGTCAGCTCTCTATAATGCCATGGGTAAAAAAATACTTGATTTGGAAGAATCGGATATGTCACAATTAACAGCTGCTGGGTTTAAGTATCCGGAGCCATTTCAAGTGAAATCAGCAGATGGTATTACAGATATATATGGGGTTATGACCAAACCTTTTGATTTTGATCCAAATAAATCATATCCAATTATTGCTTATGTATATCCAGGACCTCAAACCGAATCTGTGGCAAAAGCCTTCAATCAATTGAGGCATCACACAACGCACTTAGCTCAATTTGGATTTATTGTTATAACGATTGGAAATCGTGGTGGTCATCCTTGGAGATCAAAATGGTATCATAATTATGGTTATGGAAATTTGAGAGATTATGGACTGGCGGATAAAAAATCTGGAATTGAACAATTAGCTGCTAAGCATAGCTTTATTGATATGGATCGTGTAGGTATTTATGGCCATTCAGGTGGAGGATTCATGTCTACTGCTGCTATGTTGGTTTATCCTGATTTTTTTAAAGTTGCTGTTTCATCTGCTGGGAATCATGAAAATAATGTTTATAATAGTTATTGGTCAGAAAAACATCATGGTATTAAAGAAGTTATAGATGATGAAGGTCGTATAACATTTGAATATGATATTGATAAGAATTCCGAAATAGCTAATAATCTCAAAGGTCATTTATTGCTTACTACAGGAGATGTTGATAATAACGTTCATATGGCAGGTACATTGCGTATGGCAGAAGCACTAATTAAAGCTAATAAGAGGTTTGACTTTTTTATATTTCCAGGTCAGCGTCATGGCTTTGGAAGTATGAATGATTATTGGGCATGGTTAAGAGCAGAATACTTTGTTAAGCATTTAATTGGTGATAACTATTGGAATGTTAATATCAATCAGTTAAATCTGGAGAAAGAACAAAATAAATAGGTGGTTTTATAATTAAAAATTGTAAGTCAATAAATGGATTCATGATAATATTTTGTTTTATTATATATGGATGTAATAACAGTAGAATTATAAATCCAAAAGGGTACACCACCGAAAATATAATTTTAGTTACCCTTGATGGTGTTCGTTGGGAAGAAGTATTTACTGGTGCGGACCCAAATATTATTAATAATGATACACTTGTTGTTGATGTTGAAAAAACAAATAAAAATTATTGGCATGACAATGATATTCAAAGACGTAAGAAGCTGATGCCATTTCTATGGTCAACAATATCTCAAAGTGGTCAGATCTATGGTAATAAATTAAAAGGTAGTTCAATGGAGTTAACAAACCCCTATTTTTTTTCTTATCCCGGCTATAGCGAATTACTTACTGGATTTAGCGATGATAGTGTTAATAGTAATAATAAGAAATATAATCCTAATAAGAATGTATTAGAGTTTATGAATGAAAAAGATGGATTTAGAAATGCTGTTGCAGCTTTTGCTTCATGGGATGTTTTTGATTGGATAATTAATAATCAGCGTAACTCATTTACTATTAATTCAGGTGCATATCCCTTAGAGGATAAAAGAATAACGGTTAAACAAAGATGGATGAATTCATTTATTTCAGAAATTCCTTATCCTGGATATGGTCGTGGAGTACGCTGGGATGTTTTTACTTATGAATATGCTTTTGAATACCTCAAATTGAATAAACCAAGAATTTTATATATTGGATTTGATGAAACAGATGGATTTGCTCATGATACAAAGTATGATAAGTATCTTTATGGTATTAATCGTTTAGATAGATATATCGAAGACTTATGGACTTGGATTCAATCAAATGAAAAGTATAAAAATAAAACGACAATGATTATTACAACAGATCATGGTAGAGGAAAGTATAAAAATAATAAGTGGGGAAGTCATGGGTCGAGTATACCAAATTCAAAGTATACTTGGGCTGGTATCATAGGTCCTGATACACCCCCTAAAGGTGAGATAATACAATCAAATACTATTTATATGAATCAAGTTGCTGCAACAATTACTCATTTATTAGGTTATGATTATTCAACAAATGAGGAAGCTGGCACAGTTATTTATAATATGATAGCAAATTGAGTTAAGGTGTTCCAACACCATGTGCCCAAACTAATGTACCTCCAAGGTAAGCTGTAAAAAAAACAGCACCTACCAATAAAGCTAAAAAAGCAAAAGCGATTATGTCGATTCGTCTATCATTTTTGTAATTATAGAATAAATAGATCCAGAAAATAAAAAAAATAATTGACCCCCAAGTCACCAAATTACCCATCGTTTCATGCAGCTTCATTAAGCTGATTATTTCAGTTGAATAATTATTTTTACCAGCTTTTACTAGTTCCCATTCTCCAGTAATTGAGGCAAAAATAGAAAACATTGCTGATAGACCAACTAACCATAAACCAATTGTTTTAGAAATCCAATTTGACTTAATAAGGTGTATTGAATGAAAAATAAATGCGCCAAAAAGAAATGCAATAGGGAAATGAACTAGGAATGGATGAAAAGTAAAAGACACTATATTAATTATATTATTTAATTAATATANTNTCTTTTGTAGCCCGTAGGGGAATCGAACCCCTGTTGCAGGAATGAAAATCCTGAGTCCTAACCACTAGACGAACGGGCCACTTTTTATAAAAAATTTCCTATAAAGCGGTTGCAAACTTATATGCCCTAATCATTAATCAGCAAACTTTATATATTAGTCTTCTTTTACATCAAGGATGTCAAGNAGTTCACCTTTTTGATGCAACTCCATTGTAATATCGGCTCCTCCAATTAATTTTCCTTTAACAAAAAGTTGAGGAATGGTTGGCCAGCCTGATTGCTCTGATAATTGTATTCGAATTTCTGGATCTTCAAGTATATTAACATCCTTNTATGTTACACCATAGTGGCTAAGTATTTGNACTACCTGATTTGAAAATCCACACATAGGCATATCTTTTGTGCCTTTCATGTAGAGGATAATTGGGTTCTCTTNTATGTCATTTTTAATTTGTTCTTTTAAGTCCATTAATTTTCCTGTGAATTATGTTTTTCCCATTCTTGGATGGAAAATGTTTTTAGTTGGAGCGCATGAATCTCTTTTGTCATATGATCTCCAATAGCANTATATACTTTTTGATGTTGTTCAATTAAAGATAAACCTTCAAAAGAAGAACTAATTACAACAGCACTAAAATGATCTTTCGAGCCTGTTGTATCCACTACTTCTATTCTAGCATCCGGAATGCCATTCTCAATTAATATTTTTACCGCTTCTGGTTCCATTTNAATTTNGATTATGCTATATCAAATTTAATTTATCTAAGAGTATTATAAAAACAAATCAATTGATTAATGATCTTTATTAAATATTATTCTCAAAACATTTATTAAATTTCATGCTTAAATGAAACTATATAGTTGGAATGTAAATGGCATTCGTGCCGCTGAGAAAAAAGGATTTCTTAACTGGTTAGATGAAGTTCAACCTGATATNCTATGTNTTCAAGAAACTAAGGCGAATATCGATCAGTTAGGTTCATCACTAATTAAAGATCATGGTTATCATACCTTTTGGCATTCTGCTGAAAAANCAGGCTATAGTGGAGTAGCTACATTTTCTAAAGAGAAACCACACTTTGTTCAAAAGGGATTGGGTATAGATAGGTTTGATTCTGAAGGGCGTGTACTAATTAGCGAACACGATAACTTTTTGTTATACAATATATATTTCCCAAATGGNCAAAAAGATGATATCCGATTAAATTATAAATTAGATTTTTATGATGAATTATTGCCAATAATCAATGAGCAAGTTGAGAGTGGAGTTAATGTAATTGTTACTGGTGATTGNAATACTGCTCACCATCCAATTGATTTAGCAAGACCAAAAGAAAATGTGAAAACTTCAGGATTCATGCCTATAGAAAGAGAAAAGCTTGATGAATATATTGAATCTGGTTGGGTAGATACATTTCGACATTTTCATCCTGATCCTGAAAGATATACTTGGTGGACCTATCGGTTTGGTGCACGACAGAGAAATATAGGATGGCGTATTGATTATTTCTTTGTGAATGAATCCTTTGTCTCAGAGGTTGAAGACGCTGAAATTCATGAAGATNTAATGGGTTCAGATCATTGTCCTGTATCAATAACAATTCAAGATGAGGGATTTTAGTTTTATTTTAATGATATATTAAAATCAATTAAAAAGCTTATTGATTACATGATCAATATTAATGTTTTCTTTTGGCTTTTTAAGGCTACAAGTAATTGTTGGTAAATATTCTTTTTCACCAAGATTTNTAGTTTCAATAAATTTAAAATTTATTATTGAAAAACCAGCATTTTGTATTTGATTAATATATTGCTTAATTAGATNTTTTTCACCAATCCCTGGAATTGTAATTAATATCCCGTTATCAGATAAAATTTTTCTTAAATGATTAAAGGTTTTTAAATAATCCTTTGAGTAGTAAATACTTTGAGTATCTACTATACAGTCAAAGTATTTATTGGGATAATTTATTTTATTCATATCCCTCACCATAAAATCAATATTATTAAGATTTAATTTTTTCTTCATATTATTTGCTTTTTTAACTGATTCGAAAGAGAAATCAATTCCAATAAATGATGATTCCGGAATTTTTAATGCATAATAAGTAGTTAGATATCCAATACTGCAACCAATATCTAAAATTGTTTTGAATCCATTTAAATTTTCTATAACAAAATTACTACTAGATTCGTAAGAACCATATCTCTCTGAAAGTATTAATGATTGTAGTATTTCTGATTTACCAACAGCACCATAAAATTTTAAATTATCTATGAAACTTGATGAGGGGTCAGCTTTTTTACGTTGATTAAGAAATTTTAATTCATCCTTAGTTGGCTTAGACCAATTTGAGTACGCAAAATTCTCAATTTCATCAAAGCTTTTAAAATGAAAAATATTAAATAATTTTAAATGTTCTTCGAAACTCACTTCGTAAAAAATTGTTATTTATTTNAGGAATTATTAATCAGCTAAGCTATTTATATCATCTCTAATCAAAATTAAAATAGCAGATTGAGGGACAATTAAATAATCATCATTCTCAATTTTAACTTCAATTGAGGCCTTATTTAAAAATAATGCCATATCACCAACATCNGCTTGAGTTGGAATATATTTTACTGATGAAGTATTATTATTTGACCATGGTTCTTCAATATCTTCATCAGGATTTCCCAAAGGTATACCAGGGCCTACTTCAACAACAATGCCGCTNAGAATTTCTTGTTTTTCTACAACACTTGGAGGAAGATAAAGCCCAGCTTTAGATTTTTTCTCACCACGGTCTGGCCTTATTAATATTCTATCTCCAACAACAAGAATCTCTTTATTTTTGCTTCTCATGGTAGAAATTAAGGATGTTTTTTCTGTTAGTACAAGTTGCATGAAAATATTGAAAATATAGTTTTAAAAAGCGAAATTTAATGAATGGATGTTCAATTAAATATTGTAAAAACTAATGATGAGAAGAATTTGGCCCTTAATATTAGAAGAGAGGTCTTTATTAAGGGTCTCAATATTCCTGAGCATTTAGAAATTGATTCNAATGAAGAATCTTCTANATATATATTAGCCAAAGTAGATGGTAANTCAGTTGGTACAGCTAGGTGGAGGAANACAGATGAAGGGATGAAATTAGAGCGATTTGCTGTTTTAAATGATTATAGATCTATTGGTATTGGAACAATGATGACCAAATTTATTTTAAATCAATTGAAAAATTCTAAATTAATTTATTTAAATGCACAAGAATCTGCCATTTCCTTTTATGAGAAAATGGGGTTTAAACCTATAGGTCCAAGATTTAAAGAAGTTAATATTGAACATCAAAAAATGATTTATTCAAAGGATAGCTAGATTAAAGCAGTCGTTTTACTATCATAAATTTCCACTTATATTCTACCTAATTTGGATAATCTAAATACTAGATAAATAAAATATCATGACTGGTTCAATATACCGTCGAATGGGGCANCTTTTGTTCCATTTTTGGCCATANATACTTATATCATCCATTTCAGCAATAATATTTGTATTACTGAATAGTATATCTATCTGGTTAACTGCATCATTTATTAATAATGTTTTAACAGATTTTGATAAAATTGTTCAATCACAAATGGAGTGGGCTTCTAAGTCAAATCTTACTGCTAATGAAAAACTTAAATACTGGACAAATTTATTTATTTTAAGAGATACACCAACTNAATCACTGAAAATTCTATGTTTTACAATACTAGGAGTTTTCTTCATAAAAAATATTTTTCTTTATATAAAAAATATCCTTCTTAGAATTGTTGAATTAAAATTAGTCCGTGATATTAGAAATCAACTTTATAAGCATATCCAAACATTATCTTTGGGATATTTTCATAAACGTCATACTGGTTCTATAACTTCGATTGTAATGAATGATGTTGAGCAGCTTCAAATTGCACTAGGAGTTGTCTTTCAAAGATTATTTGTTGAGCCGATCAATATTTTGACTTTCGTCACTCTTTTATTCATCATTAGTTGGAAACTCGCTTTTATTGCAATAATTATTATACCATTAGCAGGTATTGCAATTATAGGTATTGGAAGAAGTATTAGAAGAAAATCAAGGAGAACGCAGAAAAAAATTGCAGAAATTATGCAAATACTTACTGAAACTCTTTCTTCCATTAGAATTGTTAAAGCCTTTGTAAATGAAAAAGAAGAAATAAAAAAGTTCATAAAAGAAAGTGAACACTATTTTAAGTTACTATTCAAACGTGCAAGATTAGATCTTATTTCAGGTCCAGTAACTGAAAGTTTTGGAGTAATAATAGGTGTGGTTTTGCTATGGTATGGTGGGACTGAGGTTTTATTACAAAAAGGTCTCGAACCAGAAGATTTTATTCGATTCATCTTGATACTATTTTCAATTCTAGGGCCAATTAAACAAATGAGCAATGTTAATTTAAAAATTCAAGCTGGTGCAGCATCAGCAGAACGAATTTTTAATTTATTAGATACTCCACCTGAGATTATTGAAGATCCAAATCCAATAGAGATCCAAAAATTTAAAAATTCAATTATTTTTGATAAAGTTCATTTTGAATATCATGATGGTGATGATCAAGTTCTTGATCAGCTAAGTTTTACTATTAATAAAGGAGAAGTAGTAGCGATGGTTGGCCCAAGCGGAGCAGGAAAATCCACAATAGCAGATCTAATTCCTCGTTTTTTTGATGTTACAAATGGAAAAATTGAAATTGATGGATATGATATAAGAAAACTATCTTTATCTTCACTTAGAAATACAATGGGGATAGTAACGCAAGAGGTTATTTTATTTAATGATACAATTAGAAATAATATTGCTTATGCTCAAGCAAATGTAGGTGAGGACGCAATTCGTGAAGCAGCAGAAGCAGCAAATGCTTTAGAGTTTATTGAAAAAACACCAAATGGATTTGACACTTTGATTGGTGAAAGGGGAGCAAAACTTTCTGGAGGCCAAAAGCAAAGATTAGCTATTTCAAGAGCATTATTAAAAAATCCACCGATTTTGATTTTAGATGAGGCAACATCTGCATTAGATACGGAGTCAGAAAAAAAGGTTCAAAAGGCAATTGAAATGCTAATGAAAGATAGAACAGCATTAGTAATTGCACATCGCTTATCAACTGTTCAAAATGCAGATAAAATTATTGTTATAGATAAAGGTAGAGTTGTTGAGACAGGTAACCATGAAGAGCTTTATGAAAAATATGGTTTGTACAGAAAATTATATGATATACAATTTAATTAGATGAAAAAAAAATTAAATATTTTTTTTAGCAATTCNATTTCTGCTCATAAGTGGGGAGGGGGTGAAAAATGGATGGTTACAGCAGGGAAAGGACTAAAGGAGCGTGGTCATCATGTAACACTTTCTGGAAAATCAAATTCAGTTTTTTTGACAAAGGCTAAAGAATCAGGATTAGATATATTACCTTTAAATATATACGCAGATTATAATCCTTTTAAAATTCTTCACACAAAATGGATTTTAAAAAAGAAAAAAATTGATGTTATTGTGTTAAACTTAAATAAAGATATTAGAGTCGCTGGTATTGCCGCAAGAATGGCAGATATTCCTGTGATTATTGCTCGAAATGGTATTCAATTATTTTCTGATAAATGGAAACACAAGATGACAATAAAATTAGTTGATGGAATTATTACTAACTCTAAATCAATTAAGAATGCCTATAATCAATTTTCTTGGATGAATAAAAATAAAACTACAGTTATATATAACGGTTTGGGATTGAAAAAAAATATCAAACCTTTAGATATAAAAACNATTTGGAATATTCCTAAAAATCATGTGGTATTTGTAGCAGCTGGTAGATTAGTACCTCAAAAAGGATTCGATTTACTTATCGAAGCTGCTAATAGATTGAAAAAGTCTACAAGGCCATTTACATTATTAATTGCTGGAATGGGTAAAGATCGCAAATCACTTCAAGAAAAAATTGTTTTAAATAAACTAAGCAATGTGAAGTTAATTGGTTTTCAAAATAATTTGCCTCCTATTCTTAAGGCTTCAGATTACGTAATTATGCCATCTCGGCAGGAAGGAATGCCTAATGTTGTGATGGAAAGTATGGCTCTAGGCAAGTCCGTTCTTGCGGCTAAAGTAAATGGGGTTTCTGAATTAATGGATCATAATAGAACTGGATATATATTTGATCCAATGAAAGTTAAGCCAATTCTAGATGCAATGAATTTTGTTTTAGATAATCATGGTTCTGAAAAAATAATTAATTGGGGATTATTAGCAAAAGATCACATCAAGAATAATTTTAGATTAGATAAAATGATTGACCATTTAGAATCATATTTTTACGATCAATATGCCCAATCGTACCGTTAGTCAAGCTCGCTCATTTAAGCAAAATCCAAATCATTATCCTAGAAAGCTAAAGGTTGGGATTTATAATGCTTTGACTAGGACTGAATCGAATTATCCATTGATAAAAAACCCTAAACGGATTTTAATTCAGTGTCAGGAAAAAATTGGCGATGGTATACTTCTTTTCCCATTATTATATGGATTAAAATTGTTTTTCCCAGATCTAAGTATTGACATACTCTGTTCCAGGCGGAATAGGGAAATATTTAATAAAGTATCATTTATTGAAAAAATTTTTACTTATAGAAATGGAAATAAGCTTTGGGAAAAATTGAACTCAAATAAATATGATATTTTTTATAATCCTAAAGATCATCCTTCCATTACATCATTTAGAATTGCTAAAAGAGTAAAGGCTAAGGTAAAAGTTTGCATTTCAAATAAGCGTCATGATCAACATTATAATTATGCATTAAAGAATCTTAACGCAAAAAGAATTTTAGAAAAGAATGCACTTTTATTAAAAGAGTATGATAAAAGTTTTAAAATCCTACCTTGGTTACCTATAAATAATGACCAAATCAAAAATCATGAAGTATGTATTAATATTTCTTCTGGTAGTCCTCATAGAGAATGGTCTGTTAAAAAGTGGATTGACTTAATTAATATGATTTATGAAAATGATAAATCTACAAAAATTAATATTATAGCGATTAATAAAGACCAGAATAAAATAAATGAAATAAAAAGAAAAATTGGTCATTCAATCAATTTTCATTCTAATTTTAATAATATTCTTGATTCAGTAAGTATTATTTTTAAATCAAAAGTATTGATTTCACCAGATACAGCAATAATTCATTTAGCAGATGCAACTAAAATAAAAATATTAGGCCTTTACTCAGCAGATAGTATAAATGTAGAGCGATACAGNCCATTCTTTTCAAAGTATAAGATTATTCAATCTAATTCACTTTCAATAAATAATATTGATACACAAAAAGTTTTTTTAGAATACAGAAAATTAATAATGAAATAAAATGACGAAAGTACTTTTTGAAAATCATCACCTCTATTATTTGCCTAATTTTATTCCAGTTATTCAGGAGATGCGAAAGCGAAATAATTACAAAATAATTGCATCCATCTCTAATATAGCTGATAAGGAAGAAAAAAATATATTTATAGAAACATGTAAAAAATTAAATATCGATACAATTATTGAAGAAATAGAATCTGAAAGAATTTTAAAAATAAAAGAATATGAATTTGATGTCGTAATTGTAGGGAATATTGGTCAGCTAAATAAAATTGTAGATAGTGATGATGTGCTTACTGTAATGATTTATCATGGGATTGGTTTAAAGCAATCATACTATAATGATATTGATCCCAGAATTGATTTAAGATCAGTTGAGTCTGAATCTAGAATGAAAGAATTAAAATCACATGGTCATAAGAATTTAGCTCTAACTGGATTTACTAAATGTGACCCGCTCTCATCTATAAATCAGGAAAAACTAAATTCTTTTAAATTAGATCAAAATCTAAAGACAATTTTATATGCTCCAAGTTTTTATCCTTCTTCTATAGACATGTTAAATCAAGTTTTTCCAGAGCTGAGTTATGAAACAAATCTAATAATCAAGTTACATAATTTTAGTTGGTTCCAAGATAAATATAAGAATCAAAGTAAAATGATGCTTGAATTAGCAGAAAAAAATAGAAATATATTTTTAGTACCCCGTGACGATTACAATATTATTCCTTATTATTANAATTCAGATTTACTGATATCTGACATATCATCAACAATATTTGAATTTCTGTATTTGAATCGTCCTATNATAATGGCAGAATGTTTTAATCTNAGATTAAAACATAAAATTTTTAATAAAAGATTTATCAAGAAAATGGATTTAAGTAGAATGGAAAGTATTGATTTTGTATTAAGACTTGAAGACCCCAATAATTTAATATCTTTAGTCTATCACTCCTTGGAATATCCTAAAGATTTAGAACAAGAGAGATTAGTTGCACAAAGAGAATATTTGTTTAAACTTGACGGAAAGGCATCTTATCGTATGGTTAATGCAATTGAATCAAAATTAATTGGATCTAATAATTGAGAATAGGTGTTTTTTGTCCTAATTGGGTAGGAGATGCCGTAATGGCATTGCCATTTTTTAATTCATTACGACATATTTATCCTGATTCAATAATAATAGCAATATGTAAATCGCATGTTGCTGCAATCTTTGAAAATCATCCTTCTATTAATGGCATTATTGAATTTGAAAAAAAAGATTTAAGTGGATTTAGATCTACTACTAATTCGGGAATAAGTTTAGAATCCATTGACCTTGATAAATTTTATTTACTATCAGACTCTTATCGTGCTGCATATTTAGCATTTAAATCTAAATCTCCAGTAAGAATTGGTTATTCTGGTCAAGGGAGAAATCGTCTTCTTTCAAAAGTTTTCAATAGGTCGAAGGAAAAAAAGAATCATAGGTCGATGCAATATATTAACCTTTTAGATGATAAAAACTTATTTCAACAACAACACTCTAATCCTGGTATCGTACTTAGTGAATCAGAGATAAAGTGGGCACAAAAAGAATTAGCTAATTTAGATATNTTGGATCCAATAGCAATTTTTCCTTTTAGTATAGCTAATTCTAGAAAAATTCCTCAAGAAAAAACAATATCTTTATTAAATAAAATAGATAAATCAGTACTGATATTTGGCAGCTTAAACGATTCTTCTGAAGCTAATAGATTAATAGAATCTTTAAAAAATGATAAGATTAAATCAGTAGCAGGAGCTTATAGTTTAAGAAAAAGTATAGCATTGATATCTNAGTGCAAAGCTGCCATTGCTAGTGATAGTGGTTTAGGCCATATTTCATCAAATTTAGATATACCAACTGTAAGTTTATTTGGAGCAGGTGACCCAGAGTTAACTCGACCTATTGGGNAAAAAACTTTCGTAATTAATAAAAATGTGCATTGTAGTCCATGCTTAAAAAATAAATGTCATAATAAGAGAGAATATTTGTTATGCTTAAAAGAAATCGAATCCAATTCTATTTTGGAAGCGCTATCAAATTTTTAGTTTGACTTTGAAAAGTGATTGAGGTTTTTCTTTGCTTTATTTAATAAAATATTTTTTATATCGCTAAAATTATTGTCATTTATTTTTCCTTCATTTTTTGAATCAATTGATATAAATGGTTCATCATTTATTGTAGTAAGTTTTCCTGATTCAATTTTATTCCCAGATAGTCTGAATTCCATTTTTGATTTTTTATCGGCAATAATAAATTTTTTAGGTCGTTCGTCAATTTGACATTCTTGAATAATTGCATAATCATTTAATTCATTATATCTAATTAGTGATTTTCCTGAAAAAATTTTATTGAAGGGTTCAGACAGGTTTATATAATCCATAATGGTAGGCATTATATCAGCATGGCTTGTAATATCATATAGATCATTCTTTTTTCCTGGAATATGCATTATGAATGGTGTGGAAGTCTGAAAATTATTAAAGGAATATGAATGCGCGAATCTACCANATTCATTGAATTCNTCTCCATGATCTCCAATAATAACAATAATTGTATTTTCCATTTTTCCGCTTTTTTCAATCGTATCAACGATTTTACCTATCAATGAATCCACATAGTAAGCACTATTCTTATAGCGGTTAAAAACTAAGTTTGATTCTTTTTGTAATCCTTTTTCATAAATTTGGTAGTGTCTTTTAATATAAGGTTCAAATTTTCCAAATGATTCTGGGAAGTAATAATTGTAGTGAGTAGAATAAAACCAAAGGAAGCTAAGACTTTGTTTTCTATTATCATTTGTAAAGTTATTTAAAAATTTTTCAACCATCATTTCATCCCATTTAAAAAGATCGCTTCTTTTAACCATGGGATGACCTAAACCCCCACCATAGTTTGTAAATTTATAAATGTTATCTATAGCGCTAGTAAAAATATGTTTATCCATATCTGAATATTCCAGCGCTGTTGTAGTATAAATATCGATATCATAGTTAAGCTTTTCAAAAATTGATAAAGCTACAGGTTGGACTTCTTTTTTATATGAGGGGTACCAGTAGAAAGGAGTATGTCCTGTTAAAATTCCAAAAATGCCGTTTCCTGTACAATTACTATTACTAAAATGCTGTTTACTCGATATCCATTTTTGTTTTAATCTATGAAGGTTTGGCATGATGTCAGGATCATTCATATCAAAGCGCAAACTCTCAAATACAAGCAAAACAACATCAGTTTTATTTTTTTCTGCAGAAATATTTTTCAAATCATCATTTATTTTTTTTTGTTGAAATAAATAATCTGATTCGAAGTCCCATGTTATACTAGCTGCTGCTTTTTCTTCTTCTGTAGGAGGATTAAGTATAGGTGACCATACTTTACTCATTCTAAGTGGAGTATAAGATGGAACTGAATTCCAATAATGATTAAGTATTTGTCTATCAGTATAATGTAAAAAGGAAAAAAGAATTTTTTCAATCAATGATAATAAAATTAACGTTTTAAAGATTGGACTTAAATATGACCCAAAATTATTATTAACAAAATCTTTTTTATGCTTATAAAACCAGTTTGAAATAAATAGTGTAATTAAACACCAAACAATAATTAAAAATATCTGACTTATAATGGAAATTATATCTGATGATCGAACACCCATATCTTGCATTACACCAGTTTCAAATAATATTTTGAATAGTTTTATATTAAAATGATCACGATAAATAGATAATACTTTTGCATCAATAGCGGTAAATAAATATGTGAAAGCAAATAAAAAAATAGCGAAATAGCGAAGGTTGTATTCGTTCATTTTAAATAAATTTGCTAAGCCCTTTACCATTCCTTTGACTATAATTACCAAAAAAATTGGGGTGATAAAAGTCATAATTAAATGAAATAATCCTGATTCACCATTGCTAAGGAATAATGAATTTGGGAATATATATATAAGTAAAGCTAACCAGTGCAAAAAATAAAATATTGATAATCGTTTCATAAACAAGTATTACATGTTAGTGTTAATAATTATATCTGAAATTAACCTTATATTTTATTTTTCATCACAATAAGTATAATTACTAATTTGTCAGCCTATGAAAGCTGTTATACTTGCTGCAGGTGTATCTAGAAGATTGTATCCACTTACTTACAATACACCTAAATGTTTAATTGAATTGGGTGGAAAATCAATATTAAACCATCAATTAGATTCTCTAATAGAATCTGGAATTAATGATGTAACATTTATTGTAGGATATCAAAGAGAAGTTATTATAAAACATGTTGAGACTCATTATCCTTCTTTAGATAGCCATTTTATTATAAACCATCATTATTTTGAAACTAATACAGCATATTCATTAAATCTTTGTGAGAAAGCAATAGTAGACAATCAATTTATTTTAATGAATGGTGATGTATTATATCCAAATGAATTACTTTCACGATTAGTAAGCTCTCCCTATGAAACATTGCTTGCTGTTGAAGTGAAATCATGTGGACGTGAAGAAGTAAAAGTAATTGAAGGTGATAGACAACAAATAGTTGCCATCGGAAAAGATTTAATTGAAGAAAATTGTCTGGGTGAATTTATTGGTGTGGCAAAATTATCTAAGTCATTCTCAAATGCATTATTTAAATCACTTGATGCTTTAATTAAAGCAGGTGGAAAGTCAGATTATTTTGAAGCAGCAATACATCCAATATTATCTAATGAAAAAGTTTATTTTGAAAATGTTTCAGACCTGCCGTGCATTGAGATTGATTTTATTGAAGATCTTGAAAAAGCTAAAAAACTAGTTAATTCTGACTGGTTTAAATAATTCTTAGTGCTTCCTGATCATATTATAATAGATTTTGATAGTACTTTTATTGCTGTAGAGTCCTTAGATGAATTAGCTACTTATAAATTTAGTAATAATGAAAATGGTAAAAATCTCATCAGAGATATTCAATTACTTACTAATGCTGGAATGGATGGAGATATTACATTTAAGGAGTCTCTTGATAAAAGGATGAAGCTACTTGAAATAGATCGGAATGATATTCTAGTATTAATAGAAAAGCTTGCCGATTGTATTACACCCTCTTTCCAAAAAAATAAATTATTTTTTAAGGAAAATTCTCAGAGAATATTGTTTCTTTCAGGCGGGTTTAAAGAATTTATTGTTCCTATAGTTGATAAATTTGGGATTAATAAAAGTCAAGTATTTGCCAATGAATTTATCTATAATTCATTTGGAGATATAATCGGGATTGATCAAAAAAATGTTATGTCATCCAATAAAGGTAAAGTAAAACAGGCTAGATCACTTAAGTTAAATGGTGAAATCCATGTTATTGGTGATGGTTTCACAGATTATGAAATTAAGTCAGAAGGAGTTGCAACTCATTTTTTTGCATTNACAGAAAATATTAAGCGAAAAAATGTATGTGAGTTATCAGATCAAGTTTTATCAAAGTTTGATGATTACTTATTATTTATTAATTGAATTAACAAATTATATTTCTTTTTATTTCATAAATTTGAATTGCATAAATATTAATTATTATTAAATAAAGAACAATGCTCCAAAAAGTTTTATCAGAAAAAATTGTAAANTGGCAAAATGAAATTCATTCTATCCTTAAGGATGCTGGAGGAACAAAAATTAGTGATGTTTCTGTAAGTCAAGTATATGGAGGGATGCGAGGAGTTAAAGGATTAATATGTGAGACTTCAGCAGTTTCAGCTGATGAAGGATTAATTATTAGAGGGAACAAATTACTTGATATCACACATATATCACCTGAAGAAGTTTTTTATTTACTGTTGACAGGCGATCTACCGGACCAAGATGCTACTATAGATATTCAAAGTCAATTTTCAAAATACCAAAATGTCCCAGAATATATTTGGGATATATTNTCTGCAATGCCAAAAGATTCTCACCCAATGACTATGCTATCAACTGCAATTCAATCTATGCAAGTAGAGAGTCTCTTTGTGAAAAAATATGACGAAGGAATTCCTAAATCAGATTACTGGAAATGGACATTGGAGGATGGAATAAGATTAATTGGAGTGCTTCCTGGAATTGCTGCTGGAATATATCGCATGAGGTTTAATAAAGGAGATCTTATTGAACCAAATGATCAATTAGATTGGGCAGGTAACTTTGCACATATGCTTGGATTTGATAATGAAGATTTTAAAAAATTAATGCGACTTTATTTAATGCTTCATTGTGATCATGAAGGAGGAAATGTTAGTGCNTTTAGTTCNTTAACAGTATCATCAGCATTATCTTCACCGTATCTTTCAGTTGTTGCTGGCTTAAATGGACTAGCTGGACCTTTGCATGGTTTAGCTAATCAAGAGTGCCTAAAATTTGTTTTAGAAGTTCGAGATCATTTTAATGGTGCGCCATCAAGTAAAGATTTAGAAGAGTTTTGTTGGGATAGATTGCAAAACGGTAGAGTAATACCTGGATATGGTCATGCTGTATTAAGATGTCCTGATCCCCGTTTTACTGCTTTTTTATCTTTTGGTAAAGATCATATTCTAGATGATGATGTTTTTTCTATAGTTGAGTCTCTTTTTGAAGTNGTACCGCCAGTTCTTAAAAAACATGGTAAAGCAAAGAATCCCTGGCCTAATGTNGATGCAGCTTCTGGTTCTTTATTATATTTTTATGGCCTTAAAGAATTTAATTATTATACCGTATTATTTAGTATCTCAAGAACAATGGGAATTATTGCTCAAATGGTAATCAATCGTGCTATGGGAATCCCCATAATGCGACCTAAGTCTGTAACAACTGATTGGATTAAAAATAATACTTAAATTATTATACAGTCCTTATTTTTTGACACACAATAAAAGCCGTTTTTTCTTCTACTATTAAATCTTATTTTTTATTTATGAGACTGTTTATTCCATTTGGAATATGTTTTCTTTTAATATTTGGTTGTGCATCACATCCGGTAATAAATCCACATTTGCCAGAAGCTGGAAAAGTAAAAAAAGGATATGCCTTGTCAGTAGAAAACGTAGTTCCATATATGTGGTATCGTAAAGGTATTAATGAAAAAAGTGAAATTGGATTTCGAGTAGGGCTTCCAATATATGGTAGCGGTATTGATTATAGTCGCGTTGTATATAAAAAAGACAATAAATGGGATATTGTCAATTTTGCATGGTCTTTNAACCCGAATTATAATATCGATGCAACTTACTATAAGTTCAAAACTAAAAAAGGGGATGATGGTTTTCTTAAATCAAGGTGGATAGGTTTTAGAGGTATGTCTATTCAAAATGGAATTACTAAAAATAGTAGTAATCGACTTGGCTTTCTAATGGGTTTCCAATCAAATCCTAAATGGGGTATAGAGTTTGGATATTTCCACGATCCAAATTCATTACCTTTAACGCAAATCTTTAATCCAAAATACGACCCTAAAGCTGCAGATACACCTGCACGATTTAATGATAAATTAATGAGAGATTCTGAAACAGGTTTTCCATCGGAGTATTCTCGAATAACCGGCTTATCTCTATCAATATTTATTGATCTTGATGCTCCAAAAAAAAATAGCAATCAAAATTAATCGTGTCTCTTANAAAAAGAATTAAGAAATATTTTGATAGATGTATTATGTCAGAATATGTTGGTCANCCATTTGAGCATCCAATTATTTATCTTAACTCAATAAAGAATATCATTGGTGATGATAAAAAGACACCCTCAAAAATATTACTAGATAGTTTAGATAAAGTTTCAAATTCTATTCCAAAAAGGGAAGATGATCAAAAAATATTAAATAAAGTATCAAAAGAGGGAATAGGTTTTACTGTTTTTATTTCTGATTTAGAAGATGCCTGCCAAGCTGGTAATTATAAAAAAATGGAATATGAAGCAGCACGTCTTCAATCTGTTAGTGAAAATGGATTAAGTGGTCTAGAAGTGCTTATAGAGTTAGGATTGCAAGATTTAGATTATTTTGGATTATTTTGTTTTCATCTTCATAGAGCAAATTCATTTGATCATAATCCAATTGGATCATGGCATTATACTCAATGTCTTTTGCAAGAGTTAAAGAAAAAAAAGTTACCTGATCCACATGAAAATATTGATATCAAATTTGAGTTAAATCCAGGATTGCATCATGAAAAAATTGATCTACTTGTTTCTGCATATAGAATGGGGAATATTGATTCTGTTAGGCGAAAAGGATTTAATAGGGAAATTTCATATTGGTTTTCAAATCAAAACTTAGCTGTACCCAGTAAAGCACTAACTAGTGAAATTGACTCTAGTCTAGTTGAATACATAAATAATGGAGGTGACTTTTATATTAGGTTTGCTGAGCAATTAATTGATACGCCCAGTAAAATTGTCACTTTAGATGCTTTGCGATATTTAACTAATCATGGAAGTCCTGATCATTTACCCTATATTTATAATCAACTTATGATGTTAAAAAAATGAAAATAGCTGGGTACGAATTATATAGTATTGAAACTAGTCGATTTGGACTAGATGGTGGAACAATGTTTGGTATTATACCTAAGTCAATGTGGNAAAAAGAGATTAAATCGGATGATAATAATTGTATTGAAATGGTTACTCGATCATTATTAATGGTTGGTCATGATAGAAAAATATTAATTGATACAGGTAATGGTGATAAATGGCAGGATAAATTTAGATCGATATATAATATAGANACAGAATCTGTTAACATAGAATTATCTTTAGCAAAATATGGCTTTAATACTGAAGATATTACTGATGTATTTTGTACACATTTACATTTCGATCATATAGGNGGGAATACAAAATATTCTAATGGGGAGCTAGTCCCAGTTTTTCCTAATGCTACCTATTGGATGCAAAATGAGAATTGGGAGCTAGCAAATTCACCTACTGAAAAAGATCAAGGGAGTTTTATGAAGCACGATTGGTCAGTTTTAGCCGAAAACGGTATGATAGAATTTGTTGATGGAAGGGACCAATTTCTTCCAAATATAGATATTGAATTATCCTATGGGCATACTATTGGAATGATGCTTCCTAAATTAAATGATAATTCTCAAACACTTATATATATGGCAGATCTCATTCCTATGGCTGCACATCTACCCTTGCCATGGATAATGAGCTATGATATTAACTCTGCATTAACATTAGAAGAAAAAAGAAGTTTGCTTCCTAAGGCAGTTGAAGAGAATTGGACAATATTTTTTGAACATGACCCTATTCATCAAGCATGTAAAGTTTGTTATGATGGAAAACATTTTCGTTTGAAAAAATCGGTGAAAATAAGTGACTGAAATAGAACAGATGAATGAATTGTTTAAAAAAGGATTAGATGATTATGAAAGTGGTGAATACTTTGAAGCTCATGAATCCTGGGAGGACTTATGGTCAGATTTCAATTTTTCTGATAGGAAGTTTATTCAAGGCTTAATTCAATTAGCCGTGAGTTTTGTCCACTTAGGTAATGGAAATTTAATAGGAGCAAAAAGCTTNCTTAAAAAATGTCAAAATAAATTTATTGATTATAGCGGNATCCACCGTGGAATAAATTTAGAAGAGCTTAAATCCTCAATCGAAGTAGTAGAAATTGTTTATAATGATTTGAATGATTCAAAAGAATTTGATTGGGACCTTGTCCCAGTTTTAAAAGGATAGTATTATGAATGTAGCATTATTTATAAAAGATTTTCAAAAAGGAACTGAATTATCAACACGCCTAATTGAAAATAATATTAATATTACATTTGCAGAGTCTATTTATGATCTTCCTGATCATTGTGATGNTGGTATTATTGATTTAGATAATGAAAAGTTTGGTAATTCTCATTTTATTTCAGATTTAAAAAAACAAAGTGGAATTAAATTGATAGGTTATATGAAATTAATCAAAAAGGGTGAGCAATCCACTTATAAGCTAGCTGGTTGTGACATAATTATTTCAAAAGCATCTATTTTAAAAAATATAATAAATCTATTGAGTGATAATTAAATTGAGAGAAAGTAAAGCTAATAAAAAAATAAGATCAAAAAATATAATTAAAATTTTAAAGGATACGTATCCTGATTCTAAATGCTCATTAGTTTATAATTCTCCACATGAGCTTTTAGTTGCAACAATGCTTTCAGCACAGTGTACAGACAATAGAGTTAATAAAGTAACTGAGTTGCTGTTCAAAAAATATAAGAGCCCCAATGATTTTGCATATTGTAATNTCAATGAATTATCANAAGATATTCATTCATGTGGATATCATAATCAGAAAGCTNNAAATATTCAATCAGCAAGTTTAACGATTATTGAGNAGTATGNAGGTAAAGTTCCTAATAATATAGANCAATTAATTAGNCTACCTGGTGTCGGCAGAAAAACTGCTAATTGTNTATTAGGTGAAATATANANTGTTCCATCAATGGTTGTTGATACACATATGATTCGAATAATGAATCTACTTAATTTTACGAAGGGNAAAGATGCAAAAAANATTGAATTTGATTTAATGGAATTATTTGAGGAAAAGGACTGGGTAAAACTAACGCATATGATNATAGANCATGGNAGAGCTGTTTGTATAGCTAGGCGACCTCAATGTAATAAATGTATTATTTCNANNTTTTGCCCATCATTTANCCCAACTAATTAACTTAAAACAATATTAAGTTTAGACAGNGAATTATTAATTTATTATTTAANATAAATTTGTAACATACAACTATTATGAAAAAAATATATCTCACCAAAATTTTTTACTTTAACGCAGCTCATCAATACGGTCATAAAGATTGGACTGATAAAAAAAATTATGAAGTTTTTGGACCTGATTCTAAAGTTCATGGTCATAATTATATATTAGAAATAATGGTAACAGGAAAAGTCAATGATGAGACTGGTTTTATTGTTGATCTTGGTCATTTAAAAAAAATTGTTAATGAGCATGTAATTGATGTTCTAGATCACACTCAATTTGAAAAAGAGGTCGATTGGTTTTCAGATAGGCAGCCAAGTTCAGAAAATTTAGTCCAATTTATTTGGTCTCAAATTAAGCCAAGGCTTAAAGGCGCTAGTTTATACCGTATTCGCTTAAAAGAAACACCTACTATTTTTACCGATTATTATGGAGAATAGCTTTTATGGATTTTAAGGAAAAACTTTTTCTTTTACTGAGTGGAATTTTTTTAACGTCGCTTGTTCTTGCAAATATTATTGGGACAACTAAATTTGTAATTGTATTTGGATTAACTGTTCCTGCTGGTGTCCTAGCATATCCATTTACATTTTTAGCGACTGACCTTATATGTGAATTGTATGGGAAAAAACGTGCCCAGGCATTAGTTTGGGTTGGATTTGCAATGAACTTCTTTATGCTGGGTCTAATGATGTTAGGTCATTATTTAAAAGATGCGTCTGGCATATCTGGGGCCACTTCAACATTCGAAAGTGTTTATGAGTTTATGATTGGTAATGTTATTGCATCAATGATAGCATATTTAATAGCTCAATCGGTAGACGTTAAATTATTTCATTTTTGGAAAAACCTTACCAAAGGAAAACATTTATGGCTGAGGAATAATTTATCTACAGTTGTTAGTCAATTAGCAGATACAACTGCTATAATGACAATACTATATCTGGCAAATAATCTTGGTACAAGTATTCAGTCAATTGGTGATCTCGTAGGTCTTATTTTTGCATCATATATATTTAAGGTTTTTGTAGCTTTATTCGATACACCTTTATTCTACATTGGAGTTTGGGCATTAAAAGATAAAGTTTCTGTTAAATTGAAATAATTGAGGGGACTATAATGGATAATAAATTAAGCAAAATTGAATCTTTAACCTCTGAACTGCTTGATTTAATTGGAGAAGATTTAAATAGAGAGGGTATCAAGAAAACACCATTTAGAGTGGCAAAATCATGGGAATTTTTTTCTCAAGGTTATAGGAAAAAAGTGGATGATGTAATCAATGATGCAATTTTTAATGAAAAGTCCAAAGATTTAATCGTGGTAAGAGATATTGAATTTTTTTCATTATGTGAACATCATATGATACCATTTTTTGGAAGAGCACATGTAGGATATCTTCCAAATGGGAAAATAATTGGTCTTTCAAAAATCCCAAGAATTGTAGATTTATTTTCTAGGAGACTTCAAGTTCAAGAGAGATTGACGGATCAAATCGCAAATACTATTCAAGAGGTTCTAGAGCCCATAGGAGTCGCTGTTGTAATGGAAGGAAGACATTTATGCATGCAAATGCGTGGTGTTGAAAAGCAAAATAGTTTAGCGTCAACCTCAGCAATGTTAGGACAGTTCAGAAAGTCAGCTGAAACTCGTTCAGAATTTTTGAGTATTATAAGCAAGTAAGAAAAATAAATTTATGGCAAGTTATGACATAGTTGTTTTAGGTGGAGGGCCTGGGGGCTATGTTTCAGCAATACGTTCTGCTCAACTTGGAAATAAAACAGCGATAATTGACTATGATAGATTGGGTGGAGTTTGTCTTAATTGGGGTTGCATACCAACAAAAGCTCTTTTGAGGAGCGCTGAAATTCTGAATTATGTAAAAAACAGCGATCAATTCGGAATAAAAATTCCAAAATTTAGTATCGATTTTGTTCATACAATTAAAAGAAGTAGAGATGTTTCGCAGCGGTTGTCAAAAGGAATTGAATTTTTGATGAAGAAAAATAAGATTAAACATATTGAAGGTAGAGGTACATTTAAATCGACATCTGAGATTTCTGTTGTCAATGGGAATAAGAAGCAAAAAGTTGAGGCTAAAAAGATTATTATTGCTACTGGAGGTAGGCCTAAAGAATTTCCAGGGATAAAATTTGATACCAATAAAATAATTACGTCAAAAGAAGCCATGTCCCTCAAGTCCATACCAAAAAAACTGATTATTATTGGTGCCGGTGCTATAGGTGCAGAATTTGCTTATTTTTATAATGAATATGGTTCTGAAGTCCATTTAATTGAAATGATGTCAAATATTTTGCCAATAGAAGATGCAGATGTATCTAAAGAGTTAGAAAAAAACTTTGAGAAATCAGGTATTAAAATCTACAAAAATAGTAAAGTATCAAAGATTCAAAAATTGCAAAAAAAAGTGAAGGTTAGCATTAAGAAAGGTAGTTCATCAAACACCATTGAAGCAGATATGGTATTGGTAGCTATAGGCGTAACTGGAAATATCGAAGGAATTGGGTTAGAAGAAATTGGAGTAGAAACTGATAAGGGCTCCATTGTAATCAATAAATATAATCAAACATCAATTGAAAATATTTATGCAATTGGAGATGTCTCTGGTCCCCCTTGGTTAGCACATGTAGCATCTAGCCAAGGTCATATTGCTGCTGAACATGCTTCAGGTCATGTAACTCATCCTATTGATTATAAAAATATTCCAAGTTGTACATATTGCCAACCTCAGGTTGCATCATTGGGATTAAATGAATTTTCTGCAAAAGAGTTAGGACATAACATAAAAGTAGGGCGTTTTGATTTTAAAGCAAGTGGGAAAGCCTTAGCTAGTGGGGACTCTACAGGCTTTGTAAAAATAATTTTTGATGAAAAATATGGTGAACTTTTAGGTTGCCATATTATTGGTCATGAAGCAACAGAGTTAATAGCTGAGTTAGGTATAGCTAAAGCATTAGAGACAACTTGGCAAGAGATTGCTATGACAATGCATGCACATCCTACTTTATCAGAGGCAGTTATGGAAGCTGCTCAAGATGCTTTTGGACAAAGTATACATCAATAAATGCAAACAAAAATCAATATACTAGACCTTGGAAAGATGGAATATAAATTAACNTGGGATATTCAAAAGGAATATCATCAAAAAGTTTTATCTAAAAAAGAGCCNGACACATTAATTCTTGTTGAGCATGAGCCTGTATATACGTTTGGCAAAAATGCTGATAAAAATCACTTNCTACAATCNGCACCTAATGATGCTAAAGTATTTCATATTGAACGGGGTGGAGATATAACCTACCATGGCCCGGGTCAAATTGTTGTATATCCAATTTTGGATCTTAACCGATATAAAAAAAGTGTATCGTGGTATATGAGAAATCTAGAAAAGGTNCTTATAAATACACTATCTGATTTTGGAATAAATGCTAATATAAAAAAAGGTTTAACTGGTGTTTGGGTAGGTGATGAAAAAATTGGNGCACAGGGTGTAAGAATATCACGTTGGGTAACAATGCATGGGTTTGCTCTAAATGTGAATACAGACTTGAAATATTTTGGAGGTATTATTCCATGTGGCATTTTTGAATATGGTGTTACTTCTATGGAAAAGATAATTGGGAGGAAGCAAAATATAAAAAAAGTTAAGTATAATATAATTCAAAATTTTAATCGATTTTTCAATTTAGAATATATAGTTGGAGAAAATTAATGGCTCGATTACATGGATTTCAAAAAAAGGAATTATTGGATATCTATTATAAGATGCTTCTTGCTAGAAATTTAGATGAAAAACAGTTAATCATGCTTAAACAAGGTAAAGCATTTTTTCATATTGGCTGTTCTGGACATGAAGCGGCACAGTTAGCTGCAGCAAAAAATTTAAATTCCGGGAAAGATTGGATTTATCCTTACTATAGAGAAGCAGCATTATGTATTGGTCTTGGTATGACAGGAAAAGAGCAATTATTGTCCTTTTTAGCTCGTGGTGACGACCCAAATTCAGGCGGGCGTCAAATGCCTCAACATTATGGTCATAAAAATTTACGTATTGTTAGTCAGTCAAGTCCAACAGGGACTCAATTCTTACAAGCAGTTGGTAGCGCAATGTCAAGAAAATGGGAAAAAACTAAAGAAGTTGTTTACGTATCCTCAGGTGAAGGGAGTACAAGTGAAGGTGAGTTTCACGAAGCATTGAATTGGTCTAGTAGAGAAAAACTTCCAGTAATCTTCCATATCCAAGATAATGAATATGCTATAAGCGTTCATATTTCAGAACAAACTTCTGGATCATCGGTACACTCTATGGTAGCAGGTTACCAAAACCTATCAAGATTTGATGTAGACGGCACTAATTTTTTTGAAACAGATCTTGCATTCAAGCAAGCTGTTGATAGAGCTAGAAAAGGAAAGGGTCCTTCGGTTATTGTTTCACATGTAGTTCGACTTTTACCTCATTCTTCATCTGATGACCAAAGAAAGTATAGAACAGAAAAAGATTTAGAATCTGATAAAAATAGAGATCCCATTATTCAGTTTGAAAAATATTGTATTAAGGAAAAAGCAGCAACAAAAAGTGATTTTGAAAAAATTCAAACTAAAGTTTCTAAACAAGTAGATGATGATGCTGAATGGGCTGATAAGCAAAGCCATCCTGACATATCTACTGCTTTAGATCATGTATATTCAAATGAACCGGATTTAAAAGAAAGTCAGTTTAAAACTATCAATGAAAAAATAGTAATGGTTGATGCAATTAATCATGCAATGTCTGAAGAAATGATTAGTAACGAAAAGATGATTATTTATGGTGAGGATATTGCTGATCCGAAAGGAGGTGTCTTTACTGCGACCAAAGGTTTGACTGATCAATTTGGAAAGGAAAGAGTATTTAATTCACCTTTAGCTGAAGCCTCTATAATTGGAACCGCTATTGGTCTTGCAGTTACTGGATGGAAACCATGTGTTGAGATTCAATTCGGTGACTATATATGGCCTGCGATGATGCAAATTAGGAATGAATTAGCTTCAATGCGTTATAGATCAAATGGGAACTGGAAATGTCCTTTAGTAATTCGAGTTCCTGTGGGTGGCTATATACACGGTGCAATTTGCCATAGTCAATCTATTGATGGTTACTTTATGCATATGCCAGGTGTTCGNATTGCATATCCATCAAATGCTTCTGATGCAAAAGGATTACTAAAAGCTGCATGTAGGATGGATGATCCGGTCATATTTATGGAGCATAAAGGATTGTATCGTCAAGGTTTTGCTTCATCCCCAGAGCCAGATAAAAATTATATTTTACCTTTTGGGAAAGGAAAAATCATACAAACAGGCGACATTGTAACAATTATAACTTGGGGTGCGATGGTTCAAAAATGCGTTGAAGCTGTCAAAGCATGCGNACTTGACAAAGATATGATTGAAATTATTGATTTAAGGACATTAAATCCGTTAGATCATGATATGATCACCTCATCTGTAGAAAAAACAGGNAAAGCTTTGGTTGTGCATGAAGATAATTTAACTAATGGGCCCGGAGCTGAAATAGCTGCTTTAATTGCAGATAAAAATTTTGAACATCTAGATGGTCCAATTAAACGAGTAGGAGCAGCTGATGCTCACGTACCGTATAATTGGTATTTAGAAGAAAAAGTTTTGGTTCAAAATAGTGATATTCAAAATGCATTAATTGAATTATTGGAGTATTAATGATTGTAGATATAGTTATGCCAAAAATGGGTGAATCAATTACTGAAGGAACTATCCTAGAATGGAGAAAAAAAGTAGGAGATTCCATAGAAATGGATGAAATCATTCTTGAGATTGGTACAGATAAAGTTGATTCTGAGATCCCAAGTTCAACGGAAGGTATTTTAGTTGAAATTATTGGTCAGCCAAATGATGTAATGGATGTTGGTGCTGTTATAGCAAGAGTTGAAACTGATGAAGGAGCAGCTAAAATAAAAAAACCTGAAGCNAAAGAANAAAACTTGAAAGATGAAGGNCCTTCACCGTCAAAAGAAATANAAATAAAAACAAAATCCTCTGNAAAGAAATTTTTTACCCCTGTNGTTAATAGAATNGCNGAGGAAAATAATATTGACCAANAGGAATTATTAAANATTCAAGGAACTGGAAAAGGTGGACGTGTAACAAAAGTTGATATCCAAAATTATATTAAAACTCGAGATGATACTTCTGAANCAATTAATNTTNAACCTTCAATTGTANCTCCTCAAACTTTTGCCACTAGCGGAGATAAGGTTGAAATGGATCATATGAGAAAGCTTATTGCAGATCATATGCGTTCAAGCATTGATACTTCAGCGCATGTTTATGTTACGACTGAAGTTGATATGAGCAAAATTGTTGATTATGTAAAAGCGAATGAAAGTTCTTTTTCTCAGCGTGAAGGATATAGGTTGACGTACACACCTTTTATAATTCAGTCATGCGTTAAGGCATTGGGTCAGTTTCCAGATATGAATTCTTCTTTAGATGGGACTTCTATAGTATTTCACAAAAATATAAATATTGGGATGGCTGTTGCTGTGGATAATGGTCTTATGGTTCCAGTATTATTAAACTGTGAGGAATTGAATTTCTTAGGAATATGTAGAAAAGTACATGACTTAGCAATGAGAACTAGAAATAAAGAATTAAATGCAGATGAGCTTCAAGGTTCAACTTTTTCTATTTCCAACTTTGGAGTTTTTAATGTAACCATGGGTACACCAATTATCAATCAACCAAATGTAGGTATTTTAGGTGTTGGAGTTGTGAAAAAAAGACCCGTTGTTATAGAGACATCTGGTGGTGATACTATAGGTATTAAAAGTATAATGTATTTATCTCTAGGTTTTGATCATCGCTTAATTGATGGCGCTGGAGGAAGTCAATTTATTGATTCAGTTCGTAATAATATTGAAAATATCGATTTAGAAAGTTTATTGTAATGCCAATTGATCATGTATTAAAGCTTTACTCAAAATCAATTAGATCTCCATATTTACATTATGGGTTTTGGGATCACCCAGAGGAGATTGATCCCCAAGAATTAACTTTGGATGATATGGTTAAAGCACAAGATCGTTATATAGAACATTTAGCCACATTTATTCCCGAAGATGTTAAAAGTATTTTAGATGTTGGTGCAGGTATCGGTGGCAATTCAAGCTATCTTTTATCAAAAGGATATCAAGTAGATGCTTTATCTCCTGATGAGTATCAAGAAAGTGTTTTNAAAGATAAATATAATGGACAAGTAAAGTTCTATAGATCAAAGTTTGAAAATTTCGAGCCAGATAGGCAATATGANATGGTTTTNGAAAGTGAAAGNGCATGTTANATTGAGATTGANCCAGGNTGGAAAACTGCACAAAAAACAATAAGAGATGGGGGTTATCTTTTGGCTTCTGATTATTTNCTTCANCATAATGATGGAAGTGGAGATTGGCATATTAAGGCATCGCATGATGAAGGNAATTATATGAAAAAGGCTAAAGAATACGGTTTCAAGTTGATTCGTGAATATGANCAAACTGAAAACACNATGCCAACATTNGATGGNGCAAAGGCCTTAATTGAAAGATTCATTTTTCCTACAGTTGAATTTTCATCAAATTATTTAGGAAAAAATNATCCCTTTATTTTAAAAGTGATCAAAAAAGCNTTTGGNAAAAAAGTNAATGATAAAATGAAACAACTNTCTTTACTTGATAGTTCAGATTTTAAAAAATATAAAAGATATATGATTTACTTATTTCAGAAAGTTCATNCATCTTGATTCAAAATAAAAATATTATTGTCAAAAAACCAAAAATTCGAATTCAATTTGGCGATGGTTATAAGTTTGTTGAAAAAACTGTAACCAAAAATCGACTCCATACTGTATGTGAAGAAGCACGTTGCCCAAATATTTACGAATGTTGGGAAAGAGGAACTGCAACTATAATGATATTGGGCGATATTTGTACTAGGGCATGTGGATTTTGCTCAGTTAAAACAGGTTTGCCAAATAAGTTAGATAAAATGGAGCCTATTCGAACAGCTATGGCGGTAAAAAAAATGGCTTTAAATCATGTTGTAATTACTTCAGTTGATCGTGATGATTTGAAAGGTGACTATGGAGCAGAAATCTGGGCTGAAACTATCAAGCAAATTAAAAAATATGTTCCAAAATGTACTGTTGAGGTATTAACTCCAGATTTTAAAGGCTATCGTCCTGCATTGGAGATAGTCTTTAATGCAAATCCAGATATTTTTTCGCATAATATTGAATGTATTGAGCGAATAAGCAGAAAAGTTAGAGCTCAAGCCGTATGGAAAAGAAGTTTAGATGTTTTGAAACAATCTGTAGATTTTGGTTTAAGAACTAAAACAGGCATGATGGTTGGCTTAGGGGAATCAAAAGATGATGTAATTGATGTAATGAGTGAGATAGTAGATTTGGGCGTAGAGATTTTTACTATTGGTCAATATCTGCAGCCAACAAAAGATCATCTTTCAGTTGAAAGGTATGTTGATGATAAAGAATTTCAGTATTATAAGCAGCGAGGTCTAGAGCTAGGATTCAAAGTGGTTGAATCTGGATCATTAGTAAGAAGTTCTTATCATGCTGATGAGCAAGCTCGGTTAGTTTCTGAAAAAGTATGATCCAAAGTCAAAGTTTAATTTTTGGCTTCGTCATAATTTTTGGCTTTATAATCCTTTGGTTAATTTATGCTAATCAAAAAATTGAGCAAAAAACTGATTTATTTAAAAATGAAACACCGCTAATTTTGGTTGATGGAAAAATCCCACCTAAATTATCTAATTTTCCTGCTCACTTAAGATATATAGATGATGCAACATGTTTGCAATGTCATGCCACTGAAAGAAAAATGAACTTTGGAAATACACCATTAATTGCTAAAAAGATGCCTCATGAATATAGAGGAAATTGTGTATCCTGCCATCTGCTAGAAAAATGAACCATATTGACATGATAAATCATTTTTTCGCTAAATTATATGCCATATTTACATATAATTATTGATGGCATATAGTTTGACATATATTAAGTTGTAAAACAACAAAAGGAAAATCATGAGTGAAGATTTTGAAAAAGAATTAAATGAAGATCTTTTAGAAGAAAGTGAATCATATCCCGTAATGCCATTGCGCAATACGGTTCTTTTCCCTCAGCAGGTAATACCCATATATATTGGAAGAGATAAATCATTAAAATTAATTAATGAACTTCCTTCACAAAGTAAACATATTGTTGTTGTAGCTCAAGAAGATGGATCTATTGAGAATCCTGAACCAGATGAAATGTATTCATTTGGTACCTTAGCTGTTGTACTCAAAGTTTTTGATATGCCAGATAATAGCAAATCGGCAATTGTTCAGGGGATAGATCGAGTTAAAATTTTGGATTTCAAAGAAAAAGATCCATACTACAGAGCTGTTGTTCAGCGAATATCTGAGAATCCATCTACTGANGATGTTGAAATAGACGCACTATCAAATAACCTTAGGCAAGTGTTTAATGAATTAATTCAAGTTGCTCCTAATCTTAGTGAAGAGCATACTGGNATGCTNTCAAATATTCAAAAACCTGCACGTCTTGCTGACCGAGCTGTTTCATTGCTTACAGTTTCAAATCCCGAAAAGCAGGATGTACTTGAAGAGCTTGATATTAAACAGCGAGTTGAAAAAGCTATAAGCATTTTAACTAAAGAAATACAAAGAATTAAGTTAGGTGAGGAAATTCAAACTGAGGTACACGACGAAATAAGTAAATCACAGCGCGAATATTATCTAAGAGAGCAGATGAAAGCGATTAAGCGTGAATTAGGTGAGGATGAGTCTCAGGTTGAGTTAAAAGAAATTGAAGAAGCGATCAAAAAAGCTAAAATGCCTGAAGAGGCAGAAAAAGTAGCTTTAAAAGAAATGGATCGTTTATCAAAAATTCCATCACAATCACCAGAATATACTGTTTCAAGAACCTATCTAGATTGGTTGACTGAATTACCTTGGTCTAAAAAATCTGAAGATACAATTGATATAACTGATGCAAAAAATATACTTGATGATGATCACTATGGATTGGAAAAAGTTAAAGAGCGAATATTAGAATATCTTGCTGTTCGGGCATTAAAAATGAAAAAAGATCCAAAAGGAGCAATTCGTGGNCCTATTCTTTGTTTTGCTGGCCCTCCTGGAGTGGGTAAAACTTCATTAGGTAGATCTATAGCTAGATCAATGGGGCGTGAATTTGTTAGAATCTCTCTTGGAGGAGTAAGAGACGAAGCTGAAATCAGAGGTCATAGGCGGACATATATAGGCGCACTTCCTGGAAGAATAATTCAGTCATTAAAGAAAGCAGGCACAAATAATCCAGTATTTATGTTAGATGAGATNGATAAACTGGGGATGGATTTTCGGGGAGACCCATCATCTGCTTTATTAGAAGTACTGGATCCTGAACAAAATANTACATTTGCGGATCATTACCTTGAAGTAGATTTTGATCTTAGTAATGTTATGTTCATAGCCACTGCAAACTATCAGGACCCAATACCTCCTGCATTAAAAGATAGGATGGAGATCATTGATTTCTCCGGATATATACTNGATGAAAAAGTTCAAATTGCTAAAAAACATTTGATTCCTAAGCAGATGGAAGAGAACGCACTTACAACTAAGGATGTTTCTCTTGATGAAGTGGGTGTAAAGGAATTAATCAATTCATATACTCGTGAAGCTGGTGTCAGGAATCTCGAACGAGAAATAGCAAATGTTTTTAGAAAAGTAGCTCGAGATAAAATTGAAAAAAATTCAAAGAAAGTTAGAGTTTCAAAAAAGAAAGTAACAGAATATTTAGGTGCACCAAGATTCTATTCTGATATTGCTGAACGGACTACAAAACCTGGTGTTGTAACAGGCCTTGCTTGGACAGCAGCTGGTGGAGATATATTGTTTATTGAAGCTTCTAAAATGAAAGGTAAAGGTGCCCTAACACTAACCGGTCAATTGGGGGATGTGATGAAGGAATCAGCAACAGCAGCGATGACTTATGTTCGATCACATACAGATATTCTCGATCTTGCAAATGACTTCAATGAAAAAACAGATATTCATGTACACGTGCCTGCAGGTGCAATTCCAAAAGATGGTCCATCAGCTGGCGTAGGTATGTTTACATCTATAGTTTCCTTACTCACAGGTAAACCTGTAAAAAGTAAGGTAGCTATGACTGGCGAAATTACCTTAAGAGGTAATGTCTTGCCCATTGGNGGTGTAAAAGAAAAAGTTACTGCAGCCCATAGGTCTGGTATTAAAACTATAATATTACCTGACCATAATCGNAAAGACCTTGAAGATATTCCTGATCATATTAAAAAAGATCTAGATTTTCATTTTGCTAAAGAAATGATGGATGTGATTGATGTAGCTATACCGGGGNTAAATGGGAAGAAAAAACCAAAAAAATCTTCTTCAAGAATAAAAAAGGCAGTTTAAATTCATAATATTATATTGGGCGTTTAACTCAGCTGGTCAGAGTGCCTCCCTTACAAGGAGGAAGTCGGGAGTTCAAATCTCTCAACGCCCACCGTTAGAAAGCCCTTGNTTCAGGACAAGGGCTTATCTGTTTTTACTATATCAG
>PASX01000037.1 GCA_002713455.1 Fidelibacterota bacterium | reverse complement strand
GCATACCACCAGGCAACGATATTTGACCTTTATGGTGTTCTACAGATTCAGTGCGCTGAGTTAAAAAAAATTGAATTTCTTTTTCAAAAGGAAATAGTAAAATTAAAACTGCTGCTGGAATCGCATTTTCAGCTGTATTTGAAAAAGTAAGATCATTATTAGATATAACTCTGGTTAATTGATGCGCTTTTATTCCAGGGAGTGGATTTAATAATCGTTCTTTAATGCCTTGAGAAAGCTTGCTTATTCTACTTTTCATACCTGCAAAAGTTATTTCATTTTAATTAATTCTCCTGCTGGTTTATACTAGATGGTGAAGTATACACATATTATTTGGGATTGGAATGGAACTCTATTAGATGATTATCAATTCTGTATAAAAATAATGAATGAGATGTTAAAAAAGCGGGGAATGCCCGTAATGACAGAAAGCTGGTTTTTAGATAATTTTTGTTTTCCAGTCAAAGAGTATTATTTAAAACTTGGTTTTAACTTTGAGTTAGAACCATTTGATCAATCGGGAACTGAATTTATAAAAAAATATATGGATCGATGTTCAACTTTAAAACTTCATGAGCAAGCAATAGATATTTTACAATTCTTTAGGAATAATGGGATTACTCAGTCATTAGTATCGGCAAGTAGTCAAAAAATGCTCGATGAAATTTTGAAATATCATGATATCCATGATTACTTCTTAAAAATTTTAGGCACAGATAATCATTATGCAAATGGTAAAGAAGACTTAACAAAGAATTGGATAAATGAATTAGAGCTTAATTTTTCAGAAATATTATTTGTTGGAGATACCATACATGATAAGGATATAGCTGATACTATTGGCGCAGATTGTGTATTGATTGCAAACGGGCATGTAAGTAAAGAGAGACTAGTAAAAACAGGTGCTCCTGTTTTTACTGAATTAAATGAAATAAAAAATTGGCTTTAGATTAGAAAAAATATATTAGGTTGATATAACCTATTTATTTTTCTAACAAATGATAGTCTTTTTCCATTCGAGCACTATAATCAAAACCATCTTTTTTGCCCTGATATCTTCCCGCAATATAGAGAAGCGTACCTATTGATAAACCTCCAATAGTAAAAAATAATGTCTCCTGAATAATTCCTAAAATAAAAATGACCATTGTTATTACAGAAATACTTCCAATAATATATAAGGACCATATTGGTAATTTTACTTTTGCTGAATCATACAATCGACGATTTGTATGTGGAAGTGCAATTAATGCAATACCCTGAAGTGCATAAATTCCAAAAATACCAATTAGGCCAGCATTCATTAAAAACTGAGATGATTGATACCAAATCAATATTACACAAATAATTGCGCTAATAATTAAACTGATATAAGGCGTTTTCCATTTTGGGTGCACTTTTGCTAATATTGGTGGCATTAGTCTATCTTCACTAAAAACAAAAAGCAGTCTAGATGGGACTAAAATTGTTGCATTAATACTGGTAAGAAAAGCGCTCATTGCGCCAATTGCCACGATCGCAGACCCCCAGGACGGTAAATATTGTTTTGCTGCATCAGCCATTGCCGACTTTGAAACAGCCAATGTTTCTGCGGGTAAGACTCCAAAAGCAACAAAGGACATCATGAAAAATATTACCACGGAAACTAATACTCCTTTGATGAAAACCTTGGGGAGTGTCGTAGTTGGGTTTTTTGTTTCTCCAGCAACTTGAGCTAAAGACTCAAATCCTGCATAACTAAAAAACAACATTGGCATGGCTGAAAGAACACCTTTTATTCCCTTTGGTAATAAAGGATTATAGTACGAAAGGTCAACAGCAAATAAACCTGGAATCACAAGAACAATTATGCTAATTATCAAAATAATTAACATCCCAGTTTGGAGTAAACCATAATATCGAATACCAATAATATTTACGCAAAAAAAGAATATCAGTACAGCCGACGCTGATATCCTAACTTCCATATTTGGAATAAAAAAAGTTAGATACTCACCGAAGCTGGTTGCCATAAATGTTATTCCGCCAACAAAGGCCATGAGTTTCATCCATACTGCAATGAACCCAATATAATAATTGTTGAATGTGCGAGATATGTGGATATAGGCTCCTCCAGGACGCATCCCTAATGGAGTTGAGACAAATACACTATAAGCTATTGCCGTAGCTAGAATTATTGGGGTAAATAATAAGTATGCGAATGGGACGGCAGATCCTGCTATAGCGCCGGCTTCACCAGTTACTCTAAAAACTCCAGCTCCAACAAGAATGCCAATTATAGTAGCATAAGCAGAAAATTTTCCTAAATCCCTTTTTAATAAATCCATAATCTGAAATTAACTTCAATCAATCATTATTTCAAATCAGTGCTATCATGATGTGTGATTGNATAAAGTACTTAAAATAGATGCAACCNCTTCAATGGTATTGTAGATTACATATTAACTTTNTAATCAAATGTGAGACATCTTAAAATGAAAAAATTATTGCTTATCATAACTGTATTTATANNTGGTTGNGAAAAAAAANAAATTTCAAAAAACGATATTATATCATCAGAAAAAATTTTGGGAATAGAATTTTCTTCTTCTGAAAGAGATTCNCTAATTAATACAGTTNCTNGACGACTAGGACAATATAAAGCTCTTCGAGAAATTGATATACCNAATAATATTTCTTTNCCATTATTCTANGANCCTCTTCCTATTGGTATGAAAATTNCTCAAGGGAAAGANANCTTTCAATTTNGTGACATAAAAACACTTCGNCCAGATAATCTNGAAAAATGTGCGTTCATGACAATTCCACAGTTAGCNTATCTTATTCGTACAAAGCAAGTGAGTTCTGAAGAATTAACTAGGATGTATTTAGATCGGCTTAAGCGATATCAAAATGATCTTCAATGTGTTGTGACTTTGACAGAAGAATTAGCTATTGAGCAGGCAAGGAAAGCGGATTTAGAAATTTCAAACGGTAAATATTTGGGTTTGTTACACGGTATACCATGGGGAGCAAAAGATTTATTATCCGTTCCTAATTATAAGACGACTTGGGGAGCCGTACCTTTTAAAGATCAAATTATAGATGAAAAAGGAACAGTAGTTAAGAAGCTGGAAGAAGCAGGTGCAGTTTTAGTTGCTAAACTTACCCTTGGGGCATTAGCATGGGGAGATGTTTGGTTTGGAGGAAAAACGAAAAATCCCTGGAACTTAGAGCAAGGCTCAAGTGGTTCATCTGCAGGTCCAGGATCTGCAACTTCAGCCGGCCTTGTTGGTTTTTCTATTGGTTCAGAGACGTGGGGTTCAATTATTTCACCATCAACACGCAATGGAGTCACAGGACTTCGCCCTTCGTTTGGTACTGTCAGCCGTTCAGGAGCGATGGCATTAAGTTGGACTATGGATAAGCTAGGTCCAATGACTCGATCTGTTGAAGGTGCTGCAATCGTGTTTGAAACTATTCGTGGAAAAGATAATATTGATCGGACTGTAAAAGATATACAATTTAAATATCCTAAAGTGGAGGACCTAAAAAAGCTTAGAGTAGGATATATAGCTTCTGCTTTTAATGATTCTGTAGTTTCTGAAAATGATAAAGCCTCTTTTGAAATTATTCAATCGTTAGGCTTAAATCTAATCCCAATCGAATTGCCAAATTTTCCAACAGGATCTCTTTCTTTTATTCTTCAAGCTGAAGCAGCAGCAGCATTTGATGAATTAACCAGAACAAATCAGGATGATTTAATGGTACGTCAAATTAAGAACGCATGGCCTAATGTTTTTAGAGAGGCACGCTTTATTCCTGCAGTAGAATATATTAATGCTAATCGTGCACGAAGCCTTTTAAATCAAGAAATGGCAAATTTGATGGAAAAAGTAGATGTTTATTTGATTCCATCATACTATGGAGATAATCTATTAAGGACAAATCTTACAGGTCATCCATGCGTAGTGGTCCCTAATGGATTTAATGATAAAGGATCTCCTACTAGCATTAGTTTTATTGGAAATCTTTATAACGATGGCAATGTTCTAGCTGTAGCAAAAGCGTTTCAGGAAGCTTCTGATTGGCATAAAAAACACCCCCCCAAATTTGATATTCGTGACTAAATGATAAAGTTATTATAGATAATGATTTATATTTAAATTTAACTATTGATTTAAACTTGAGTCTAACACTTTAGTAAGTGTTAGAAAAATATAAAATAAAATAAAATATAATTTAAATTAAAATATTATTTGTTTTAATATCGCTCATAACGCTTACATATAATTTTTAATATTAATTAAAAGAGGTGAAAATATAAATGCGTAAAACTTCAATTATCCTTTTAGTTTTATTTATTAGCTTTGCTTTTGGTCAAAGAGGCGGGGGTCGTGGCGGATGGAGCCAGCAAGGTCAAGTGGACCCGAAAAAAGTTCCTAAAATTGGTGTAGTCTATGGTACCATTATTGATTCTACAACTAGCTCACCAATTCCATATGCTTCAGTTTCAATTATTAATAACCGAAGTAATACTATCATGACAGGTGGTATTACCAATGAAGATGGTGAATTTCACATTAAAGAAATTGCGTTAGGTCGTCACAAAGTTGTTATTGAATATATTGGTTATAAAAAACAAGAATTAGGACCTTATACATTCATGCCGTTTGGTGGCAATCAAACAGAATATAATTTAGAGACTATTTCATTATCTCAGACAACTTTACAGATGGCAGGTGTAGATGTTGAAGGAGAAAGGCCTTTATTTGTCCAGACAGCAGAAAAGCGTGTTTTCAATGTAGAAAAAAATTCTTTATCAACTGGAGGCAATGCTATTGATGCACTTCGTCAGGTCCCAGGTGTAGAAGTTGACCCCGATGATAATGTGAGTTTAAGAGGAAGTTCAAAAGTTAATCTAATGATTGATGGCAAACCATCAAGTATTGCTGGTGGAGATGTTAAATCACTTCTTCAGAGTATCCCTTCTGCAAACATTGCAGATATTGAAGTAATGACAAACCCTGGAGCTAAGTATGACCCTGAAGGTATGGCCGGAATTATAAATATTGTTTTAAAAGAAAACAAATTTGCTGGGCTGAATGGTAACATAAATACAGGAGGAGACTCTCAAGGCGGCTCAAATTTTTCCGGACAAGTTAATTACCGGACTACTAGTTTTAATTCTTTCATTAATTTAGGTATGAATGATCGAAAAAGAATTTCAGATGGGTCAAGCATTCGCACAATGCAATTTCCAGGATTTAATAATACACTTGATCAGGCAAGCGAATCAAACTCTGGAGGACCAAATTTATTTGTAAAAACTGGTTTTGAATATTTTATTGATCCATCACAATCCTTGGCTGTTTCAACAACAATAAGTAATGGAGATAGAAATAGTGATGGTAAAACGAATAATATAGATACGGGTCCTGGTGATAAAAAGTTTATTCGCACAACAAATGGAAATAGTGATAGGGGTGGGTTTGATATTAATCTGAATTATGATAAAAAATTCAAGAATCCAAAACAAAAGTTAACATCTTATGCTCGATTCTCAGATGGACTTAATGAAGGATTAAATGAATATTATAGTACAGATAATGGTGGATCAACTTTTGTTGATAAAAATGGAGCTCTTAATGGCCAAGATGGAACTAGCAAGGGCTATGATTTTAAATTAGACTATAGTCATCCATTCAGCGATGATAGCAAGTTAGATGTTGGATTTGCAAGTAAATCCAATGATCGTGGAGATGAACAAGAAGCAAAAATATTTGATAATGCTTCCAATCAGTATGTTCTTGATAAAGCGTTTAGCAATGAATTTATTTATAATGAAACTGTCCATGCAGCGTATATACAATATGGTGGAAGCATAGGTTTTTTTGGAATTAATGCTGGCGGTAGGTATGAGATGGTTGATATGCTTTCAGAGCTAAAAACAACAAATGAAAAATTTGAAAATCCGTATTCAAGTTTTTATCCTAGTCTCTCAGTTACATTTGGAGCGCCACAATTACTTCAAATACAAACTAGTTACTCTAAAAGGGTTAATCGCCCTAGATCTAGAATGTTAAATCCATTTACTACACGTCAAGATAGTAAAAATATTAGGACAGGTAATCCATTCTTAAAGCCAGAATACACAGATTCCTATGAGCTAAACTTTAGTCGATTTTCTAGAGGACTTTCACTCAGTTTGGGTGGTTATTACAGACATACTACTGATAAAATGCAACGACATAAAGAAATGAGAGATGATGGTGTTTCGATAGCTACCTATGCAAATCTAACAGATCAAAAAACTAAAGGAATTGATTATAGTGTGGTTGGTTCACTTGGATCCAAGCTCAGATTAATGTTCTCTGGAAGTGTATATCAGGACGAAATCAATACAGATTTGTATGGTGAAGATTATGACAATACATCACAAGGGCAACGTTTGAGATTTACAACAATGTGGAATATTAATTCAACGACTGAATTCATGTTTTTTATGTTTCATATGCCATCTCGAGATTTCGCGATTGGTAGTATGGATGCAATGACATTTTCATCATTATCATTGAAGAAGAAACTCCTGGAAGAACGACTTAATCTTACTCTCAATATTGGTGATCCTTTTGGGCTTTCAGGGTTTGGGTTTTATTCATTTGGAGATAATTGGGAACAGAACGCAACTAGAAATTGGAATAGTCAAACTCTTCGTTTAACCTTAGAATATCGTTTTGGAAAGATGGAAGATAGAAGTCGATATAGTCGTCAAAGAGGACAAAGTATGGATATGGACGAGGGTGCAGGAGAAATTTTTTAATTCCAAAACTAAAATTTTATCTATTGAAAAGGTGTAGTAATTTTAAAATTATTACACCTTTTTTGTTTTTTTTTATAATTAATTAGCAATTATTATTCATAATGACCTCAGATAAAAAATGGATGATTTATGGTGCTAATGGCTATACTGGACAATTAGTTGTAAAAGAAGCAATAAGCAGAGGGCTTAAGCCCGTATTGGCTGGCAGGTCAACAGAAGTAGTTGCAATTGCGAGCAAGAATGGACTTAAGTCAAAAGTTTTTTCATTATCATCTATTGATAAAGTAAGAACACAAATTGAAGGATTTGATGTAATCGCAAATTGTGCAGGACCATTTTCTGCTACTGCAAAAACAATGATTCAGGCCTGTATTCAGTCAAAGGTACATTATATTGATATTACAGGAGAAATTTCAGTTTATGATTACGCAAACCAGCAAGATAATGAAGCATTATCTGCAGGAGTTGTTCTTTGTCCAGGTGTTGGTTCAGACGTTATTCCAACAGATTGCTTAGCATTATCCTTAAAAGAAAAATGTCCTGATGCAACCCACTTAACTATGGCTTGGGCAACGAAAGGATCTAAGCCTAGTAAAGGTACAGCTAAAACCGCAGTAGAAGGCCTAGCGCATGGCGGGAAAATTAGAGAAAATGGAGTTATCAAAAAAGTTCCTCTCGCTCACAAAGAACGCCAAATTGATTTTGGCTATGGCCCAATAAATACTGTAACAATACCGTGGGGTGATATTTTTACAGCTTATCACAGTACCGGAATTCCAAATATCGAATTTTATTTTGCTCGTTCAAAAAAATCTGTAAAAAAGATGCGAAAACAACGATTATTTGTTGGATTAATTAAGATTAACTGGGTGCTGAATTTTATTAAAAAAAGGATTGATAAAATTTGGAATCCAAATAATGCAGATGAACGAGCTAGTTCTAAATCATATTTTTGGGGTGAAGTGAAAAATAAAAAAGGTGATATAGTTGTTGCACGATTTACTACATCGGATGGATATGATCTTACAGCGTGGGGTACCGTGGAAGTAGCAGAGCATTTACTACAGGATCACAATCATAAAGGTTATTACACTCCTAGTATTTTGATTGGTAAAAAATTAATGGATAATATGCCTGGATACTCTGGAATAGAATTTGACATTAGTTAATGAAGGTAGCACTTATTCAGCAGCCTGCCAGTGAAAATGTAGAGGCAAATATTCAATTAGGTCTTGACAATTTAGATCAAGCAGCGGCTAAAGGTGCTAAACTAGCCATTTTTGCAGAACTTGCTTTTACTCCATTTTACCCTCAATATTTAGCTGATGGTGATATCACCCATTTAGCTGAACAAGTTCCTGGCCCAATTACTGAAAAATATATGGCTAAAGCAAAAGAACATGAAATCGTAATCGTAATCAATTTATTTGAATTGGATGAAGGTAAAACATATGATTCTTCTCCTGTCATTGATTCAAATGGTGAATTATTAGGAACAACTAGAATGGTACACATAGCTGATTATGAATGTTTTTATGAAAAAAGTTATTATACTGAAGGGAATCATGGAGCTAAGGTTTATGATACATCAGTTGGGAAGGTTGGTGTCGCAATTTGCTATGATCGCCATTATCCAGAATATATGAGAAGCTTAGGGATAAATGGAGCGGAAATAGTTGCTATTCCACAGGCTGGAACAATAGGTGAATGGCCAGATGGTTTGTATGAGGCAGAACTGCAGGTAGCATCATTTCAAAATGGTTATTTTTGCGCATTAGCAAATAGAGTTGGTAGAGAAGATCAACTTGAGTTTTCAGGAGAATCACTAATTACAAATCCAGAAGGAAAAGTGATTGCACAGGCACCATCCGGAGAAGCAGATTTATTGATATGTGATATAGATCTTGAAGAAGTTAATAAATCGCCAGCGCGAAAAATGTTTTTTAGAGATCGTAGGCCAGATATTTATCCATTGGGTTAACGGATGAAAAAAGAAATCCTTTATAATAAAAAAAATAGATTAGATCTAGAAAAAGAATTAAAAAATGAGACCTTTTCAAGAGTCACATGCTCATTTTATCGTTATATATTAATTGAAAAGCCAGAACTTGCGAGAGATCAATTGTATAGAGATTGGTCAGACCTAAAAATTTTTGGAAGAATTTACATTGCGAATGAAGGTATAAATGCCCAGTTGAGTTGTCCTGAAAAAAATTGGGATTTATTTATTAAAACGATGAATTCTCGTGATTTTTTAAAAGATGTATCTTTAAAAAAAGCAATTCAAGACGGAGCTTCATTTTATAAGCTTGTAATTAAAATTAAAGATGAAATTGTAAATTATAATATTGGCAAAGATGAATTTGATATGAATCAAGTGGGTAAGCATTTAACACCTAAAGAATTCAATGACAAGCTAGAAGAAAATAATACTTTGGTAGTTGATATGAGGAATTACTATGAAAGTGAAGTTGGTCAATTTGAAAATGCTATTATTCCTGACGTAGATACATCAAGAGAGCTATTACCTGAAGTTAAAAACTTGCTAAATGGACATGAAAAAGATGAAATACTTCTTTACTGTACCGGGGGTATTCGCTGTGAAAAGGCAAGCTCTTATTTAATCAAAAGTGGATTTTCAAATGTAAATCAACTTAAAGGAGGCATCATTCAATATGCCCATGATGTAAGAACAAAAGGATTAGACTCAAAGTTTAGAGGCAAAAATTTTGTTTTTGATGCAAGAATGGGAGAGCGTATAACGAATGATATTGTAGGGAAATGCCATCAATGCGGTAATCCTGCTGACCATCATTTAGATTGTGGGAATGAAGCTTGTCACATACTATTTATTCAGTGTGATAAGTGTTATAAAAAATATGATGGTTGTTGTACAAAAGAATGTAAAGACTTTGCAAGTCTACCAATTGAGGAACAGCGTATTCTTCGAAAAGACCCGAAAAAGGTTGTTTCACAAACCCGTTACTCAAGTAGAGTTAAGCCAAAGTTGGCTAGAATAAATTAGTCGTATTTAATATACCAAAAAGGTTTTTGATAATATTGATTCATTGGACGACCAACTATAGCTGTATATATCCATCCTGCTAAAAAGAGTGATACTAAAATAGGTAGAACTATATTTAGTATTATAGAAAAAAGACCTAAAACAAATGCCAATGCAAAAGGCATAATTGCCGCTATACTTATATAGGGGTGCTTGAGCATGAATCTCTGTAATTTATTCATTAATATTCCTTAATTATTTAAAGAGTAGGTGCAAAAACTATACAATTAACGATTAACTGCCATAATTGTTTCATTTTATGTCTATGTGGCGTATCGCTAAAGAAATTATTTTATAAATAATCTTCGTTTTGAAGTAGTTGCAATTTATTTTACCTACCATGAAAATTAATTCAATTTTAGGAGGTTGATAATGAAAAAGCATATTTTTGGGTTACTTATATTAATTATATCTCTTTATGGGTGTGGACAAGCTCCCATTGTAGAAACTAATGATCCAAAAATTAATCAGGTCTCTACATTTGATGTGTCTTTAGATAGGGAGGCCCAGAATCAATTAGAATCTCAGTTTGACAGATCCCTAAATCCTCAGAACTTGGATGATTGGATGAAACACATGTCTTCTAAACCCCACAACGTCGGGTCTCCTTGGAGTAAACAAAATGCTGAATTTGCTGCAGAAAAATTCAAATCATGGGGATATGAAGCTTCTATTGAAACTTTTGAAGTGATGGTTCCTTTTCCAAAAATTAGAAAATTAGAAATGGTAGCCCCAAAAAGAATGTCATTACAATTAAAAGAACCTGCTTTAAAAGAAGATGCAACTTCTGGTATAACAAAAGATGTTCTCCCCGGGTATAATGCTTTTTCAGCTGATGGAAATGTAACAGCAGAATTGGTTTTTGTGAACTATGGTATCCCAGCAGACTATGAAGAATTGGCCAGAATGGGAATTGATGTTAAGGGAAAAATCGTATTGGCTAAATACGGTGGTTCTTGGAGAGGAATCAAACCAAAAGTAGCTTACGAGCAAGGTGCGATTGGATGTATCATGTATTCTGATCCAAAGGATGATGGATATTTTCAAGGTGATGTTTATCCAAAAGGTCCCTATAGAATGGAGCATGGAGTTCAAAGAGGCTCAGTATTGGATATGCCTATGTATCCTGGTGACCCTTTAACTCCTGGATATGGTGCTACAAAAGATGCAGAGAGGATAGATATAGATGATGCGCCAACTATAATGAAAATCCCTGTAATGCCTATCTCGTATGGCGATGCCTTACCACTACTTAAGGCTTTAGAAGGACCAGTTGCTCCGAGTTCATGGAGGGGTGGATTGCCTGTTACTTATCATATTGGCCCCGGCCCTGTAAAGGTAAACTTGCACCTTGAATTTGAATGGAAATTGAGAACAGCCTATAATCCAATTGGGAAATTAACGGGTTCCGTATATCCTTATGAATGGATTATGAGAGGAAATCATCATGATGGATGGGCACAAGGTGCCGCAGATCCAATAAGTGGAATGGTTTCTTTAATGGAAGAAGCGCGCGCTATTGGTGAGCTAGTGAAAACAGGTTGGAGACCAAAAAGAACTCTTATATATGCAGGGTGGGATGCAGAAGAGCCAGGTTTATTGGGATCAACTGAGTGGGTGGAAACTCACCGTGAAGAAATTCAAGAAAAAATGATAGCCTATATTAATACGGATGGAACCGGAGTTGGCTTTCTAGGTGTTGGAGGTTCACATGCTCTTGAAAAATTTGTAAATGAAGTAGCTAAGGATGTAAAAGATCCAATTNAAGATGTGAGTCTTCAAGATCGGAATAGGGCTAGGTTACGTATTAGCGGAAGCCAAGACGCTGAACGAGAAGATCTTAGAATTTATCCTTTAGGAGCTGGTTCTGATTATACACCCTACGTACACCACGCTGGTATCCCTTCATTAAATATTGGTTTTGGTGGAGAGAGNGGTGGTGGATCTTATCACTCAATCTATGATTCATATGATCATTATAAGCGATTTAGCGATAAAGATTTTATATATGGAGTGACGTTATCAAAAGTTAACGGTCGCCTAGTACTCNGACTTTCAGAATCCGATATATTACCTTTTAGATTTGTCAATATGGTAGANAATATTGGAANGTTTATTGAAAGNAATAAAANNTTAGCTAATCAAGTAAGAAAAGAAACAAAAATACGGAACAAGTTNTTAGATCAAAATGCNTTCTCAATTGCAGGTAATCCTAAAAAGACTTACTTGCCTCCTAAAAGGCTTGATGCAGTTCCTGAATTTAATTTTGATCCTTTAGATGCTGCATTTTCAAAATTAAGATCTAGTGCATGGNATTATGAAAAAGCATTAGGAAAGCTTAAAAAGGGGAGTCTTTCAGCAGAAAAAAAAGCTCAGATTAATGCATTATTAAAAAATGTTGAACAAGCAATGCTTCGTGAAGAAGGTCTGCCAAGGAGAGATTGGTTCAAGCACATGATTTATGCTCCTGGTTTTTATACAGGATATGGTGTTAAAACGCTACCTGGAATAAGAGAAGGTTTAGAACAACGAAGATGGGATGAAGTTGATTTTTTCATTAATGAAGTTGCAAAAGCTTTAAATCGTGCAAGCGAAAGGATAAATAAAGCAACAAAAATACTAAATGACCNATAATAAAAAATCAGCTTTAATTTTAGGCGCATCTGGCCTAGTAGGCTCTAAGCTCTTACCGCTGTTATTGAATTCAGATCATTATGATAAAGTTATTGCAGTTGTTCGTTCACCTCTATTGATAAATCATAATAAACTTTTAGAANAGGAAATTGATTTTGATATGCCTAGCTGGGAAGAAATTTTNCCAGTTGATCATGTATATTGTTGCCTAGGGACTACAATAAAAAAAGCTCAATCAAAAGATAATTTCATTAAAGTTGACCATGATTATCCATTAGCATTTGCAGCCGCTGCAAAAAAATGGAATGTGTCTGTATTTAGTGTAATTACTGCAGCGGGAGTTTCTCCTGAATCAAAATTTTTTTATAATCATGTGAAGGGNAAGCTTGAGAAAAACTTGAAATCTTTAGATTTAATTTCAACACTAGTTTTTAGACCATCTCTATTATTAGGAGATAGGGAAGAGTTTAGATTAGGTGAAAAAGTTGGCATCGGTTTTGCAAAAATTACTTCTTGGATAACACCATCAACGTACCGTGCAATTCATTGTAAAGATGTAGCTAAGGCAATGCTTACCGAATCATTATCNGGAAAAACTGGGTTTAAAATNATTTCTAATCAATATATGCATAAATTATCATGAGGAGAATTTTATGAATCGAATAAAGTATGGANTCTACATTATTGTTTTCTTTTCTATTTGTTATGGNCAGAGGACAATTAAACCAGTTATTCATGGTAAGCATTGGATTGCAATTACAGGAAAGCCACTTGGCGCCACAGCTGGGGCAACTGTTTTTGCAANGGGGGGTAATGCTGTTGATGCAGCATGCGCGATGTTGGCTGCAACATGTACAATGTTTGATGTATTGAGCTGGGGAGGAGAAACTCAAGCATTAATCTATAATCCTAATACCAAAAAGGTAATAGGTGTGAATGCCTTAGGGGTTGCTCCCCAAGGNGCCACAGCNGAATTTTATAAAGAAAANGGATTGNTTTACCCACCTCAATATGGTCCTTTATCTGCCGTTACTCCTGGTACACCTGGAGGACTGATGACTATGCTGGCAGAATATGGGACAATGAGCTTAAAAGAAATTTTAGCACCGGCTATGGAAATGGCTAAAGGCTATCCTATAGAAGCCCAGGCAGCTAATGGAATTGAAAGGCAAAAGGAACGAATTGAAAAATGGCCTTACTCGAAGCAAGTTTTTTTAGTTAATCAAGGTGATAGAAGGGCTCCATATCCAGGAGAAATNTTTGTGCAATCAGATTTATATAATACACTAAAAAAATTAGTAGATACTGAATCTGAAGCATTATCTAATGGAGCATCAAGAAAAGAAGCCATTTATTCAGCAAATGAAAGATTTTATAAAGGTGACATTGCTGATGAGATTGCCCGCTCTACACAAGAGCAGGGAGGATTAATTACNAAAGAAGATCTTGCAAATTGGGAAGTCTACCTTGAGGAGCCTGTTAANGTAAATTANAAGGGAATTGATGTTTATAAATTAACTCACTGGGTTCAAGGNCCAGTGATGTTACAATCTTTNAACATGCTTGAAGAATTTGATTTGAAGTCTATGGGGTATAATTCAGCTCGATATATCCATACCCTTTACCAAGTTATGAATTTAGCTTTNGCTGATAGAGATTTCTATTATGGTGATCCATATTTTCCACCAAAAGAGCCTATTAACGGTCTTCTCTCAAAACGATATGCTCGCGCAAGAATAAAAGAAATAAATTATGAAATGAATGATATTAATGTTAAGCCAGGTAATCCATATAAATTTCAGGTGGGAATTAAAAACCCATTTTTGGATTATTTAAAAGATTGGGGTGAAGAGAAAAAAAGACATAACCCTAATGATGGCAATCAAGATTTTTCTTCTCTTGAGAAAGAATTCAATGTAGGAACAACTACAATTCAAGCTGCCGATAAAGATGGCTGGGTTGTTTCAATTACTCCAAGTGGTGGTTGGATACCAACTGTAATCGCTGGTAAGACCGGTGTCGGTTTAAGTCAGCGTGCTCAAAGCTTTGTTCTTTATGATGATGAAAACCCGTACAATGTGATTGAACCAGGGAAGCGTCCTCGAGCTACATTAACTCCTGCCTTAGCTTTGAAGGATGGTCAACCATTTATCTCATTTGCAGTTCAAGGTGGAGATACTCAAGATCAAAATTTGCTTCAATTCTTTTTAAATATGGTTGAATTTGATATGAACGTGCAGGAAGCTTCTGANGCAGCAAATATTAATAGCTACCAAATGTACAGTTCTTTTGGATCACATAGTAAAGAAGCTGGACGAATAGTCGTACATAAGGACACTCCTCCTTGGGTGACTAAAGATTTGAGATCAAAAGGTTATAATGTAGTTACAAGAAATTTAACTTCAGGACCAATAAATGCAATTTGGTTTGATTGGGANCATGGATCTATGTGGGGTGGTTCATCAAATTATGGAGAAGATTATGGGATTGGTTGGTAAAAAACAAACGTTATACCAAATAGATGCATTTACCGATAAAATTTTTTCTGGTAACCCCGCGGCCGTTGTTCCTTTAGATAATTGGATTTCAGAAAAATATATGCAAAGTATTGCGATGGAGAATAATCTTTCGGAAACAGCTTTTATTGTAAAANAAAATAAAAACTATTCAATTCGTTGGTATACGCCCAATGGAGAAGTTGATCTTTGTGGCCATGCAACACTGGCAAGTGCTTTTACAATATTTAATTACCTCGAACCTAATCTGCAAGATATTGAATTTATTTCTAAATCCGGCTTATTGACAGTTACAAAGAATAAGAATGAATTAATAATGAATTTTCCTAAAGATATATATAAATCTTTTTCAAAAGGAAGGGCTCAAATTCAAAAAATAATCGGCCTTAATCCTCAAAATATATTAAAGGGAAAGGATGACATCTTAGTAATCCTCAGCTCTCAATCAGAGGTAGAGAAATTAAAACCTAATTTTGAGCTTCTTACTCGACTGGATTGTAGAGGATTAGTTGTATCAGCTCAAGGAGAAAAGTATGATTTTGTATCTCGCTGTTTTTACCCAAAATATGGCGTAGATGAGGATCCAGTTACGGGTTCTGCTCACTGCCTTCTAGCGCCATATTGGTCAGAAGTTTTATCTGAAAAGAAAATGTCTGCCTATCAATTATCATATCGTGGAGGTAAACTCATTTGTGAGGTGGAAAAAAATCGAGTTAAACTTTCTGGAACCTGCGCTCCTTATATGATCGGAGAAATAAGATTAGATTGAATAGAATTATATCGTGGTTGGTTTCAGCAGTATTTATTTTATTTGCTTATCTTAACATCAATGATTCAGACTGGTTTATTTGGNTCCCAATATATCTTTGTATTGGACTTTTACCTTTTTCCCCAGTTGAATTAGTAAATAATTACTATCTAAAAACTGTTGCAGTTCTTGTTTTTATTTTAGCTTTATTATTAATATTTGGTTTTNTTAATACCATTATGCCAGGGCAGATAGATAATCGCATGGTGAATATGTCAGAGCATCAACGTGAAGGGGTAGGTTTAATCTTAGGATCAATTTGGCTTTGGTTCTCAAGATTATTAATTGGTTCTAAAACTTCATAAAACAATAGAGGTCAATTTGAAAAATATTTATTTAATCTTAACATTAATTTTGAGTGCATGTATGCAAAAATCAACAATTCCTAAAGCAANTAAAAAACCTTATGAAATGACTGAGCATGGTAATACTAGAATCGATAATTACTATTGGATGCGNTTAACAGATGATCAAAAATCTGCAAAAANATATGATAATCAAACANCAGAAGTTGTTGAATATATTGAGGATGAAAATAGTTATTTAGAGTCNAATCTTTCACATACGAAAAATTTCCAGAATGATCTTTTTGAAGAGATAGTTGGTAGAATTGAAAAAGATGATGAATCTGTCCCATATTTTGATAATGGTTATTTTTATTATTCAAGATATGAATCTGGCAAAGAGTATGCTATCCATTGCAGGAAAAAAGGTTCTTTAGATGNGCAAGAAGAGATACTTCTTGATGAAAATATATTAGCTGATGGGTTTGATTATTTTGCAATAGGAGGTAGAAGAGTTAGCCCTGATAATAAATGGTTAGCTTACGGAGTAGATACGTTAAGTAGGCGTATTTATGAAATTCATTTTAAAAATCTTGAAACAGGAGAGGTATTAGAAACAACTATTCCAAATAGTTCATATGGTNTTGCGTGGGCAAATGATAATAAGACTGTTTTTTACACTTCAAAGAATGAAATAACTCTACTAGGAGAAAAGATTTGGCGTCATAAAATGGGTTCAAAATCATCGAATGATAAACTTATTTATTTTGAAAAAGATGACACATTCTATACTGGTGTTTATAGATCTAAATCAGGAAAATTCATTATTATATATCACCAAAGTACNTTAGTCAGTGATTACCAAATATTAAATGCAGATAGCCCTGATGGTTCTTTTAAGAAGTTTACAAAAAGAGGCACAGAACATGAATATTCAATTGATCATTATAATGACAAGTTTTATATCATCACAAACTGGAAGGCTAAAAATAATCGTTTAATGGAAACTCCTGATAAAAGAACGAGTATGTCAAATTGGAAAGAAGTTATATCTCACAGGGATGATGTACATTTATTAGGGATGGAAATTTTTAAAAATCACCTAGTTCTTAATGAACGTAAAAATGGTCTCAGAGGTTTACGTGTNATTCATCAAAAGTCTGGGAAAGATGAATATCTTGATTTTGGAGAGGAAACGTATACGGCTAGTATTTCAGTGAACGAAGAATTTGATACAAATATTCTCCGGTATAGTTATACATCTATGGTTNCACCTAGATCAACCTATGATTATAATATGGATTCTGGAACTTTTGATTTAATGAAGGAGCAAAAAGTAGTAGGTGGTTACGATAAGTCATTATACCATTCTGAAAGAATTTATGCCATAGGTAGAGATGGCAATAAAGTTCCTATATCAATGGTATATAAAAAAGATATGAAGAAGGATGCTCAACAAAACCTTCTTCTTTATGCATATGGTTCATATGGTTCGACACGGGATCCTTCTTTTAGTTCAACGAGATTGAGTTTATTGGACAGGGGATTTATTTATGCTATNGCACATGTTCGTGGTGGTCAGATCTATGGAAGGCAGTCTTATGATGATGGGAAAATGTTGAATAAAAAAAATACATTTTATGATTTTATTGATGCNGCAAAATATCTAGTTGAAAAAAAATATACTGATTCANAACACNTGTTCGCGGAAGGAGGTAGCGCTGGTGGACTTCTAATTGGGGCAGTAGTTAACATGGAGCCGGAACTTTGGAAAGGAGCCATTGCGGCTGTTCCATTTGTAGATGTNATTACAACTATGTTAGATGCATCAATTCCCTTNACATCAGGAGAGTGGGATGAATGGGGCAACCCAAAAGAAAAAAAATATTATGATTATATGNTATCTTATTCTCCTTATGACCANATCACTGATCGTAATTATCCTAATTTACTTGTTACATCTGGTTTTTTTGACTCACAGGTGCAATATTGGGAACCTCTAAAATATGTAGCAAAACTTCGAGATAATTGGCAGGGTGNAAATAAACTGTATCTCCATATGAATATGGATGCAGGGCATGGTGGNAAGTCTGGTAGATTTCGGAGATATAGAGAAGTAGCTTTGGAATATGCATTTATGTTTGATTTGGCAGGAGTNAAGGAATAATTGGTGATTATTTGTTTAATTTAGTATCCTGAAGTAAATTGAGTAATTATGAGAAGAAAAAGTCATCTCTTAGCGCTTAATTTTGTAGGAATCCTATTTTTTCAGGGTTGCTATACACAGTTAGCGATGTTTTATCCAGACCCAGAGATNGAAGAGGATTCATTTTATGAGAACTATTCTCATGCTCCTCCAAGACCTGGTTTAGATAATTATGCACAGGATGGCGCTGGTACATCATTGGAGCTTGCCTACGCATCAATGTATAATCGTTTTCATTCACCTTATGGTATGTATTATGGTATAAATAATTATTNCAACCCATATTATAATTATGGTGGTTATTATAATAGTTATTATGGTTACAACAACAGTGGATACAGTTACTATCTCGGTGGTTATTCAATGTTTGTACCTGTATCGGATCTTAAGGAATTACGTTCTTTCGCTAAGGATCGGAGCATTTCTTCTGGTACCAACCTTGATGTGTATCGTTCATCCTCTAAGAATACTCAATCATCCTTTGGGCGTAGTTCATCAATTTCCTCAACTCGTTCGTCAGGATCTATTTCTTCAGGTGGTTCTTCTTCCAGCTCTTCTTCTTCTGGTTCATCATCAGGTGGACGACGAGCAACGCGCCGTAATTAATTTTACCAATTTTTAGGGTTTTGGTTTAGTTTATATGACCCGTTACAAATTCCTTCTACATATAATATTAATTAGTTTTATCAAATCTCAAACAGCATCTGATGCAATTCGTTTGATTGAAAATGAAGTAGGTTATGGAGCAAGGTCTCTTGCACTTGGCGGTGCTTATACCGCAATGGGCAATGATCATTCAGGGATGTATTGGAATCCTGCTGGGCTAGCAAATATAAATAANGGTTCAATCTACATTGAAACACATAACAATNATTCTTTAAATCGTACTACCTATTTAAATCAAGCAACATCTACTCCTTTGCGACTATCCAGAATTAATGGCTTAGGCATTATAATTCCTATACCAACAGTCCGAGGGAGTTTAGTTTTTGGAATGGGATATAATAGAATCAAACACTATGATGGATTAATGAAGTTTTCTGGTTTCAGCTCTGAAGATAATGGTTTAAAGTTTCCAATAACAGTTGATGGAAATCAAGAAAGTCATTTTTTCTCTCAAAATGTTAATAGAAGTGAAACTGTTTCAAGCATTGGGACAATGGACCAACTAACTTTTTCATTTGGAATTGCATTATCACCAAACTTATCTGGAGGGCTATCTTTATCCAGGGTAACTAGTGAAGAAAAATATGANTTTGAATTTAATCAAAATGANATTCAGAATAAATTTACTGAATTCCCAAAGGATTTTAATAATTATGATCTTATTCAAAGTCTAGATACAGAAAGTAAAGCATGGCAAATTAAGGGAGGTTTAAAATTTATTTTATCAAATTGGTTTCGTATGGGTGTAAGTCTTTCACTTCCTTATACAATTTCAGTTATTGAAAGACATGGGACATCTGAAGTTTTAACTTTTGATAATGGAGACAGTAGCGATGCTATTGAAAGTGGTTATTATGATTATAAAATAAAAGCACCTACGATCATAGATTTCGGAGGAGCCTTTACTTTTGAGGCTCTTTCATTATCAAGTAGTTNTCGAATTATTGATTGGAGCTCAATGAGATTTGACNTGAAANGCTTNCAATATAATTCTGATGACTATATTTATTTGCGTNATGAAAATGATTTTTTCAAATTTCAATATGATAATTTTTCAACACAAATACGCCTTGGGGTAGAAACTCTAATTGAATTNAATNAAANTTTTGGNATAACCTTAAGAGGAGGTTATGCGTCTATNCCNTCGCCNAAAAAAAATCAATATGTTAAAGACTATTATTCCGTAGGTGCAGGAATTCCTGTAGGCTCAAATGTTGTATTAGACCTAGCATGGATATTTAATACATGGGAAAACCGATCAAGTGATATTTANACTCCAGCTGGAACTGATGAAAATGTGAGAGAAGTGAAGTTCTACGTTAATTGCTCTTATTTATTTTAATATTATTTGGATTCAACCTTCGTCTTCGGCTAATTTTTCGAGCCATTTTATGGCGTTGAGTGGCTCGGTAGCTCAGTTGGTAGAGCAGAGGACTGAAAATCCTTGTGTCGCTGGTTCGATTCCGGCCCGAGCCACACTTT
>PASX01000036.1 GCA_002713455.1 Fidelibacterota bacterium | reverse complement strand
CCCAAATGATCAATATCATCAGTCCCTCTTTCTCCTTTTCTCATATCAATAAGAAAATTGAGGACCTGTATAATATCATCCATAGTAAGGACAGTATCTTCCACTGGGACTTCCAGATTAAATTGCTGATTCAACCTATACCTTCCAACTTCACCTAAATCATATTTTTTAGGATTAAAAAAGATCCTATCAATAAATTTTTGAGCTGTTTCTAAATTTGGAGGCTCGCCAGATCGCAATAATTGATAAACAATACTNAANGATTCTTCNGTATTNTTACTTGGNTCTTTTTGCATAGTNTTNAATAGCATCATNGAATGAAAATCTTTATTNTGATTAACAATTTCAANTGATTNAATNTTNGCCTTTTTNANNTCNTCAATATTCTCTTGNANTAANTCTGAACCTCCTTCNATAAAAATNTCACCAGTNTCTTNATCAATNATATCNTCNACNACTGTTGANCCTATNANAGNATCNATANNTTTTGANTTNANNTTNACTTNNTCNATGCAATTAAATGCNTTAAAAATATCNGCATTAGTTGAAAAGCCTAAGGCNCTTAATAGCATTGTAACNGGNAATTTNCTTCGACGATCTATNATACAAAAAATANAATCATTNATNTCTGTAGTGAANTCNACCCANGANCCTCGAAANGGAATTATTCTACCCTGAAATAANTTNGTNCCATTNGGATGNATAGANTGATCAAANAANACNCCNGGNGANCGCTGCAANTGTGANACNATNACACGNTCAGCNCCATTTATNACAAAAGTTCCNTTTTTNGTCATANTNGGAATATTNCCNAAATANACTTCNTGCTCAATAGANTGATCATACTTACTNCGATCATCTTCATTNGTNATNTGTAANANAAGACGNACNTTNAAAGGNACAGAATANGTNAANCCNCTATCCATACANTCCTCAGGNGTATATTTTGCTAAACCNAAAAAATAACTTTTATANTCAAANACNTANTTTTTATGNGAATCTTCAAGNGGNAAAACATTATTAAAAACTTCTTCCAAGCCAACATTCAAGCGCTCGTCTTCAGGAATATTATTTTGAATAAAAGATTGGAATGCCTCAATTTGTACATCCAGCAGATCTGGAAAAACAACATCGGATTTAGTTTTTTCGAAAGTTACTCTATCTTTAAGAGCGCTATTTAAGGTAGCCAATACGGACCTCCAGTAAAATTAAANTTGAAAAAGCAAATGAACTATTAGTACTGATATTAAAAACTGGAATTAAACTATTTTAATTCCACCGAAGCACCAGCTTCTTCAAGCTGACCTTTTATCTCTTCTGCTTCTGATTTATTTGCACCTTCNTTTACNGCCTTTGGAGCACTGTCAACCAATTCCTTTGCTTCTTTAAGCCCNAACCCTGTTATTGTTCGAACTACTTTAATCACATTGATTTTTGATGAACCTGCAGATGTTAACATAATATCAAATTCATCTTTTTCTTCAGCTGCGGCACCTCCGTCAGCTACGGGTGCAGCTGCAACAGCGGCTACGGGTGCAGCCGCNGAAACACCAAATTTTTCTTCAATTTCNCCTATTAAATCTGAAATTTCCATCATATTTGCATTTTCTAAGTATTTTAGAACATCAGCTCTTTTTGTTTCAGCCATTACAGTTTCTCCTTAATTAAAATTAATTTTTCTTTGANTCTTTTTCTTTNACATTNCTTAATAAATTTGTTANNTCGNTTAACGGCGATTTTANTGCCCANACAAGCTTACTTAATGGTGAATTAAGCATCATCGCTAATTTAGCCAANAACTCTTCTTTTGAGGGCAAACTTGCTATTCTTTTAAACTCACCACCATCTAATATATCACCCTCAATAACGATTCCTTTTACACCAGGNAAGTCATGATCTTTTATGAAATNCTTCAACACGCGCGCTGGGCTAACTGGGTCATCAAATGAATACGCAATCGCAGTCGATCCATTTAAATAATCACTCAGACCCTTCAAGTCATTTTTTTCTGCCGCAAGCTTAAGTAAGGAATTTTTNGCCACCTTGTATTGCACACCATTTTCAAAAAACTCTTTTCTTAAAATTGTAATATCTTCAACATTGAGACCTAAATAGTCAGTAAAGTAGATACCCTTAGCACGCTTCAATTCATCNGNAAGCTCTTCAACTTGNTTTATATTTTTTTCACTNGGCATAATTAACTAATACTACTTTGATTTATTTTTATACCTGGACCCATTGTAGAAGAAATAGAAATCTTTTTAAGGTATGTACCTTTTACAGAAGCAGGCTTTGCTTTAAGAATAGTGTTATAAACCATACGAATATTCTCTACAAGATCACTTTCATTAAAAGAGCTCTTACCNCATTGAATATGNACNATACCGTTTTTTTCAACACGAAGTTCAATCTTTCCTGCTTTCAATTCTTTTACAGCATTAGATATATCCATAGTCACAGTGCCACTTTTAGGATTAGGCATTAACCCCTTTGGGCCTAGAATTTTTCCTAGCTTTCCTAATTCTTGCATCATGTCTGGAGTTGCAATTATCTTATCAATCTCATCCCAACCAGCTTTTAACTTATCTAAATATTCTTTACCCACATAATCTGCACCTGATTCTTTCGCTTCTTTCTCTTTCGGTCCTTGAGCAACAACTAAAACCTTTATTTCTTTACCGGTTCCATGCGGCAGTGAGGCACTAATCCTTATATTCTGATCAGCGTGCCTAGGGTCAACACCTAAATTCATGGCAATATCAACTGACTCATCAAACTTGGTGAATTTTAATTTTTTTAACAAACCCACTGCTTCATCAATATCATATTCTTTTATTGGGTCGAAATTCGAATTAATTGATTTTTTATTTTTTGAAATGAACATTTTAACCTTTCACATCCAAGCCCATACTTCGGGCAGTTCCTCTAATCATTTCAATGGCCATTTCAATTGTATTTGCATTTAAATCTTTTTTCTTTAATTCTGCAATTTCTCTAAGATCAGACTCAGAAACATGACCAACTTTTTCACGATTAGGCTCACCAGAACCTTTAGGAACACCTGCTTTCTTTTTTAATAANACTGCTGCAGGGGGNGTTTTCGTTATAAATGTAAANGANCGATCTGCATAAACAGTTATAACAACAGGAATTATCATACCTGACTCACTTTGAGTTTCAGCATTAAATGCCTTGCAAAACTCCATAATATTNACACCATGCTGACCTAACGCTGGACCAACAGGTGGGGCGGGATTTGCCTGACCTGCTGGAATCTGAAGTTTGATATAACTAGAAACTTTTTTTGCCATAATAAATATTTATTTTTCTAACTCGACTTGCAAAAAATTAAGCTCAATTGGAGTTGGTCGNCCAAAAATACTCACAGAAACCTTAACTTTTTGCTTTTCATTATTNACCTCATTTACGAAGCCCGTAAAATCAGCAAAAGGGCCATCTGTAACTTTTACACTATCTCCAACTTTATAAGGAGCTATTACAACTTCTCGACCTTCACGTCCTTCAACCTCACCTAAAATTCTAGTAATTTCATCCTCTTTTAAAGTCTGAGGCTCACCATTTGATCCCACAAAATTCATNACCCCATCTGTGTTCTCTATTAAATACTTNGCCTCCTTTGAATCGGACATTTCAATTAGTATGTAGCCAGGGAAAAAAACTTTATTCTTTACTTTCTTTTTTCCTTCTCTCATCTCAACAATATTCTCAGATGGAATTAGGATATTGTTAACTTCTGTAGATAATTCTTTGTAGTCTAATTCAAACAATATATTATCTTTAATTTTGCTCTCTTTACCAGAAATAACTCTTAAAGTATACCAATTCATATTGTTATAAAATCACCTGCAGTAGATTTGAAAGTATCCTATCAATAAAAAACAAAAACAAACTTACAATTATTGAAAAAGATATTACCACAAAGGTTGACCCTTTTAACTCGCCCCAACTTGGCCAAGAAACTTTTTCCATTTCAAATTTTACATCTGAAAAAAAATTTTTAATTTTATTCATTGCAATCAACTAATCCAATTAATCATTGAATCATAATTCCATTTGCAGGAGTGACAGGACTTGAACCTGCAACCCCCGGTTTTGGAGACCGGTGCTCTACCAATTGAGCTACACTCCTAATCTTCCATTATTGCTATTAGCTAAATACAAACCAGCTATTAATCAATAATTTGAGATTAACTATTTAGTCTCTTTAAAAATAACGTGNTTTCTAACAACTGGATCATACTTTCTATATTCGACCCTATCAGGATGGAGTCGNTTACTTTTGGTAACTGTATATCTATACCCAGTACCTTCAGTACTTTCCAATTGAATAATTGCACGTTTACTATTTCCAGCCATAACTAAAAATCTACGCTAAAACGTCAGTTACAACACCAGCACCNACAGTATGACCACCTTCTCTAATCGCAAAACGCAATTCTTTATCCATTGCTATTGGNGTAATTAATTCAACCTCTAANTCNACATTATCTCCAGGCATTACCATTTCAGTTCCACTNGGCAATGTTGCTACCCCNGTAACATCTGTAGTNCGGAAGTAAAATTGAGGTCTGTAGCCATTAAAAAAAGGTGTATGCCTACCACCTTCATCTTTTTTCAAAACATAAACGCTAGCTTTAAATTTTGTATGAGGAGTAATTGAGCCTGGAGCCGCTAGAACCATTCCACGCGTTAAATCTTCTTTATCTATTCCACGAAGTAACAATCCAGCATTATCACCCGCACGACCCTCATCCAATAGCTTGCGAAACATTTCAACTCCAGTAACTGTTGTTTTCTTTGTTTCTCCCATACCAATCATTTCAATATCGTCACCAACTTTAATGATTCCACTTTCAACTCGACCAGTTCCAACAGTACCACGGCCAGTAATTGAAAAAACATCTTCCACTGGCATTAAAAATGGTTTGTCAATGTCACGCTCTGGCTCAGGAATAAAACTGTCGCATGCTTCCATTAGCTCAGTAATACATGCTGTTTCAGCATCATCAGTCACATTATTTAAAGCATTCAGAGCAGATCCTTTAATTATAGGAATATCATCTCCTGGAAATTCATATTCATTAAGTAAGTCTCGAAGCTCCATCTCCACCAACTCAAGTAATTCTTCATCGTCTACTTGATCTATCTTGTTCATAAAAACAACCATTGAGGGCACGTTAACCTGACGTGCTAATAGTACATGCTCTCTAGTTTGAGGCATTGGTCCATCAGCTGCAGAAACAACTAGAATGGCTCCATCCATTTGCGCAGCACCGGTAATCATATTTTTGATATAATCTGCGTGACCTGGGCAATCTACGTGGGCATAATGACGATTTGGTGTCTCATATTCGACGTGAGCTGTTTGGATAGTGATCCCCCGTTCTCTTTCCTCTGGTGCATTATCAATACTATCGAATGAACGCACTTCGCTCAAGCCTTTATTAGCCTGCGTCATTGTAATTGCAGCTGTTAAAGTAGTTTTACCATGATCAACATGACCTATAGTACCAATATTTAGATGCGGTTTACTCCGTTCAAATTTTTCTTTTGACATCCTATTAATCCTCCTGAATTAATTTTTTTTAATTTCACCATAGAAGAGAGCCTACGGCCNGNNTTGAACNGGCGACCTCTTCCTTACCAAGGAAGTGCTCTACCACTGAGCTACGTAGGCACTTCGAGCGGGTGATGAGATTCGAACTCACGTCACCAGCTTGGAAGGCTGGGGTTCTACCATTGAACTACACCCGCGTGTAATTGTGGGGAGCGAAGGATTCGAACCTCCGTAGACATACGTCGGCAGATTTACAGTCTGCTGCCTTTGACCGCTCGGCCAGCTCCCCAAACTGTAAGTTTACTTGTTAATTAGCAGTTCAATATCAACCATCCTAATAGATTCCGAGCCGGCGAAGGGATTCGAACCCCCGACCTGCTGATTACAAATCAGCTGCTCTACCAACTGAGCTACACCGGCAAGTTCAACTTTTTAACTTAAAAAGCATCCCAAAATCATTGGAATCATAACTCCATACGCGACAAAATTTTTCCCAAAACACATGCAACTACTATAACAAATTGCACGTACGTCGGCGCACGAAATCGAAAAAAGCCTACGAATTTAATTTAAGTTATATATAATAGCAATTATTTATAGAAGAAAAGGTGAAAAATAATTTTTGTTATTTTGGTGTGATTTTAGGCCCATTTGGAGTGTCTTTAATAATCCAACCATCTTTACTAATCTGAATTCTAATTTTGTCAGATTTTTCCCAATCATTATTTTTTCTTGCGCGCTCTCTTTCTTTGACTAAAACTAATATCTCATCAGGAACCATTGTTTTTTTATTTAATAAACTGTAAAGTGAATCTAATAAATAAATAAAATTTTTTCCTTTATCTATATCGCTTTGAGAGAGCTTATTGCTATCTAATCTTCTATTTGTTTTCCTTAGCCAATCAAAAAATATAGCTAGTGCCTTAGGTGAATCTAAATCATCAGATAAAGCTAATTTAAAGTTTTCAGCTTCAACTGGTAAGCCCTTCTCCTCAGTCGATACAAACTGATCAAGCCTATCATTTAATTCTAATATTCTTTGAATTGCCATTTTTGCTTCATGTTGTTTTTCAAGTGAAAAATTTAATTTTGATCTATAGTGAGCGCTAAGCATAATATATCGAATTTCTTCAACAGAGAGTCCTTCCTTCAGCAGATCATCTAAGCGATAATAATTTTTTAAAGTTTTGCTCATTTTATCACTATTTATAATTAAAAACTCAGAGTGCATCCATATATTAACAAAAGGTTTCCCGGTAGCACAAATAGACTGAGCAATTTCATTTTCATGATGCGGAAATTTGTTGTCCACTCCTCCACAATGAATATCAAAATGATCACCTAGATATTGCATTGACATCGCTGAACATTCTATATGCCACCCAGGACGCCCATCTCCCCATGGGGAAGACCACTTAACATCTCCATCTTCTTTCTTATATGCTTTCCATAATACAAAATCACTTGGATTCTCTAATTTATATTCATCTGAAGACACTCTAGAACCAGTAATTACTTTACTCATATCTATATTGCTTAGCTTCCCATAATCTTTAAATGAATCAATAGAGAAAAATACTGAATTATCATTCGTAGGGTAGGCATGGCCTTTATTAATTAAAATTTGAATTATTTCAATCATTTTATCAATATGGTCTGTCGCAAGAGGAAAAACATCAGGTGGTAAAATTTTTAAATTTTCTAAATCTTTTTTAAATATTGATGTATAAATTTCAGCAATATCATTTAATTTTTTTCCTTCCTTTACCGATTTATTTATTGTTTTATCATCTACATCTGTGATATTCATCACATGAAAAACTTCATAGCCAAAAGATATCAAAGTTCTTTTTAAAAAATCTTCAAAAAGAAAAGTTCTAAAATTTCCAATATGAGCGTAATCATAAACTGTTGGACCGCATGTATAAAGCTTGACTTTTCCTTTTTTAATGGGAATAAAATTCTCTTTATTTTTTGTTAAAGAATTATAAAATCGGAGCACTTTTATTATTTATATTTTTAATGAATTTTGATTCAATTTGAATGGATAGTGCCTGTTGAATAGCATCAATTTTTATTATTAGACGGCTTTGACCTTTCAACCTTGCCACAATCCCACTAACACCTTTCATTGGGCCAGCAATTACTTCAACTAAATTACCTTCAACAAAATACTCTGTTGGTTCTAATTGATAGCCACCTTCAATGGCAAGTCTCATGGCTTTAATTACATCGTCTTGCACTACAGCTATTTTTTCTCCAAACTTAATGATAGTATTTACTCCTTGAGTTTGTAAAACAAAAATTGAATTCTTTATATCTATTCGAGCAAATAAATAACTTGAGAAAAGTGGAAATTCAACCCACTTTTTTCTATCGGACCATTTTCTTCTTTCCTTTAACAAAGGCAAATAAGCTTCTATATTTTTGCTAACCAATTCCTTATAGACAACTTTTTCTGATCTTGGTTTGGATCTAACAACTATCCACTGCTTATTCATCAATTAATGATTCCATAATGATTTTTTCAATTAATTCTTCAAAACTTAATCCAGCAACTGCAGCTGATTTAGGGACTAAGCTAGTTTCAGTCATTCCTGGTAAGGTATTGACCTCTAGAAACCAAGGCTTAAGATTTTTATCTAATATAAAGTCTACGCGAGAATAATGTCTACATTCTAAAAGCTTGTGAATTTTTAATGCTTTACTTTGAATTGTTTTTGTCAAGTCGCTCTTTATATCAGCTGGACAAAAATAATCAGTGAACCCTTTAGTGTATTTAGACTCATAGTCATATAATCCTTTTTTAGGAAAAATTTCAACAATTGGATAAGGCTTATCCCCAATAATTGTGACAGTAATTTCACGTCCATCTATAAATCTTTCTATCATAACTGTTCGTGTAAATTTTCTAGCTAAATCAATACCCACATTTAATTCTTTATTATTTTTTGCGACAGTGAGTCCAATTGTACTTCCTTGATCATTGGGCTTTACTATCAATGGGAAATGCAACTTATAATCTTTTGGTATTTTTTCATTTTTATCTAATGAAAGCCAATCAGGTGTTAAAATATTTTTTCTCTGAACCAGCGCCTTACTTAATCTTTTATCCATACAAATAGCTGAAGATTCATTCCCGGAACCAGTAAATTTTACCCCCATTGATTGCAATAGACCTTGAATTACTCCATTCTCACCTTCTCCTCCATGCAATCCATTAAATACTAGATCTAAACCTTTTAAATTATCAATTAGGCTATCAATACCATCTTTTGGGTCAATACTAATAACATTATGGCCAAGCTCTTCACATGCAGAAATAATGGCCTTACCTGATTTTAGAGAAACATCTCTTTCCTCAGAACTTCCTCCATTTAATACACCAATTTTCATTCTATAATTGTTCCATCAGCTCTGCCCCAGCCATAATATTTTCTACAATGTGTTTTGGAGATAATCCATTTAAGCTATCTTTAGAATTTTGCCCTCTACCAGTTAAAACAAGCATTGTATCCATATCTAAATTTAATCCAGCTTGAATATCAGATACAGCATCGCCAATCATTATAGATTTATTAAGATTAATATTATGATCTTTAGCAGCTGAATCAAACATACCAGAACCTGGCTTACGATTTATTGATGGATTATCAGGATGATCTGGACAAAAATATATACCAATAAGATTTAAATTGTTTTTATAAAACTGATTTAAAATATAATTGTGAATTTCACTTAGCTGATCTATATCTATTTTNCCCCTTGACAAGCCAGATTGATTAGTAATGATACAAAAACTTGATGAATAAACACTCATTTTTTTTAAAGCATCTATTGTGAAATCATAAAATTCAAAATCCTTTAGAGAGCTAATATAGCCAGGGTCTGGATTCAAAGTTCCATCTCGATCAAGAAAAATCGTATCATATTTTTTCATAATTATATCATTTGTTTTAGTTAGCTACGTCCTTGATACTTACTGAACTTCTAATAAAAAAAATTGCGCCTAATGAAATTAATGGTATAAAGCCAACAAAATGCAATAAAACTGCAAAAGATTGTGACTCTAATCGATTAAACAAAAATATTTCGGTCAAAACATAAATAGCTGCAGCATGATAAGTTCCTATTGCTGATGGAGCTGCAGGAATAGCTANAGCCAANGAGGTAAATATNAGAACGANTCCAACNCCAATCCAATNTAAGCCNATTCCCGTTGCTAAATTAACTGTCCAGGTAATTAGATAGTATATGAACCACATTACAATTGTTAAAATAGCAATTTTCCAAAAATGTTTTATTTCTTTCAATNAAGTTAATCCATCTAANAAATTATCAATTAAATGAATTAAATTTTTAACACCGGGAATTCTTTTTAAATAATTTGATATATTAGTTTTTTTGTTTATCAATANAAATATAAAAATAAATCCTAAAAAAGTAATCAANCCCAAAATAAACATTATTTGTTTATTTTGANAAGANATNGGATGTAAAANTGTAAAAAATAACATTGTCAGAANTAATCCTGACATATCAATNAGTCTTTCTGTAAGAATTGTTCCAAATGCTGTAGTTGTTTGAATTTTAGATTTTTTTGATATTGCGTATGCCCTTAATAATTCACCTAATCTAAACGGAAAAATTGCATTTCCAAAATAGCCGATCATAGTGGCAGAAAATAAATGATTGATTTTTACTCTGTCAATTGATTCAATCATTACTTGCCAGCGAATTGCGCGTATAATTACTGACAGAATCAATAGAGCTGAACCAACAAATAACCACAATTTATTTACTGAAAACAAATGGATCAATAATTCTTGAATATTTACCTTACTAAATGAATAGTAAAGACCAATACCACTAATTATTATACTAATTAATAATTTAAACCACTTATTCACGAATATCTATAATTTCTACATTTGTTGGATTAAAATCATCATAAAGAGTAAGTTTTCCAATTTTAAAATCATCCACGGTAAGCATTGCAGATTGACCATAACCATAATTAATATTAATCTCTTTCGGCCGACCTGAATTATACATCAAAATACTACCTTCATATTCCATTGATTGAATACGAAAATCTAATTTAACATATTCTCCAATCAATGTGGCCTTGCCCAAACTTATATCTTTAAATTCTCCTGTAAGTAAATCAAAAATTGAAATTTCACCTTTGATCTTTTTATCAATAATGAGTTGATTGTCGATTTTGTTCCATGTCTTAATAATATCATCATTTATAAATACTGTTTCATTTTGCAATTCTAATATGTATTTATTTTTACCCTTTATTTCAATAAAACCAGTATCAATCAAAGTTGATTCAAACTGCTTCTGATGTATGATAACGGAAATAGAGACACCTTCTTGGTGATTAATTGTATTAATAAATTTTTTATACCAATTGTTTGATTGAGAGAATAATCCTGCAATTAACAGAATATTTAAAAAGATATGTGCCATTATTAGACTATTCTAAAGTTTCTAAGTATGATTCATCAACTAGGACTTCTCGTGCCTTACTTCCAGTAAATGCACCAACTATACCTACTTGCTCCATTTCATCAATCAACCTTGCTGCTCTAGAATATCCAACTTTTAAACGTCGTTGAATAAGAGATATAGATCCTTGCTGATGCATCACTACCAATTTTACAGCTTCATTAAAAAGATCATCAGAGCCAGCACTTTGATTTTCGTCGATAAGACCACCAGCGCCTAAAGTTTCTTTTGGACTTGCAAGAATGAACTCATCAGCTTTTGATTGATCAATAACGTGTTTCATTAGACCTTCGATTTCTTTTAAGTCTAAATACGCATTATGAAGACGAATAGGCTCTGAAGCACCATACCCTAAATATAACAAATCTCCTCGACCAATCAGTTTTTCAGCTCCAGGTGAATCAATTATGGTTCTAGAATCAATTTTTGTTGCTACCTGGAATGCTATTCGAGATGGGAAATTTGCTTTAATCACTCCAGTTATTACGTCAACCGATGGCCTTTGAGTGGCAACAACCAAATGTATCCCAACTGCTCTTGCCAATTGCGCTAATCGAGCTATTGGTGCCTCAACTTCTTTAGCGTTGAGCATCATTAGGTCAGCTAATTCATCAATCAACACTACAATAAAGGGCATTATATCCTCGCCTTTATCTTCCATTTTTTTATTATATTCAGAAATATTTCTTACTACTGCATCTGCAAGGACATCGTATCTTCTACCCATTTCCTTCTCAACAGCGCGAAGTGCTAACACTGCATTTTCAGGTTTAGTTACTATAGGCTCATCGATATCTTCAATTTTTAATAAGTGATAATCTTTTAAGGAACGGTAAACGGCCATCTCTACCTTTTTAGGATCAATAATAACAAATTTTACTTCATCAGGCGTTGCTTGATAAAGTATACTCGCAAGAATAGTGTTCATACAAACTGATTTACCAGAACCTGTAGTGCCAGCAATTAATAAATGAGGCATTTGCGCTAAATCAAGAGTTGCAATTTCTCCTGTAGTATTTTTCCCAACAGCCAAAGTTAGCTTTGAAGTAGATGACGCAAACTTTTCTGAATTAATTACTGATTTAAAATACACCATATCTGGATTTCGATTGGGAATCTCTATACCAACTGAAGATTTTCCTGGTATTGGAGCAATAACTCGTACCCTACTGGCCTCCATTACTCTTGCTAAATCATCTGATAATGCAACAAATTTATTTACTCTAACACCTTCAGCAGGCTCAACTTCAAAAAGTGTAATAACAGGACCCGGACTAACATTCACAACTTTACCAACAACGCCAAAAGTTTCAAGAGATTGCTGAAGAAAATTTGCTCGGTCAACTAGCTCTTCCTTACTCATTCCACTTTGAATATTTATTGAAGGATTTTCCAATATATCAACAGTAGGTAATTGATAAGCTTTTTTAGGAGATTTTCTTTCTTCTACTTGATCTAAATCAACCTCAGCTTCTTCAATTATCTCTCCAACTTCTATATCTATTTTGAGATCTGTTTCACTTACATCAGCAGCTTTAAGCTCAGATGGTGGACTGGAAGATTTGTCTACACTCTCAACATTAGTGTCTTCAATATCTTTATCTAATGATAATTTTGAATCATTTAAATTCTCATTGCTTTCATCAGGATCATTTAAATCAATTGGGCTTTNATCCTCAAAAGAGNNATCTCCTGTTGGCTTATCAATTTTATCATCACCTACGGNAGCTTCAACAATCCCTTCTTTTGATCTTTGCTCATCAATTTTCGAAATAAGACTCTTCGTGTGAAGCTTTTTTTCATTTTCAATAGATTTTTCTTTTGAAATTAATTTCTTTTCTTCCTGCTTCTTTTTTATTTTAATTAATAACTCTTTAATTGGTTCGTAAAAACTAAATCCAAAATATCCTCTAATTAAAATAAGCCATAATGCGATAAGTAGGATTCCACTTCCAATNNTACCAAGAAAATCAACAAACATTGTTCCTATCAACCCACCNATCATTCCGCTTATAGCATAAAAAGTGCCAACTCCAAAACTAATTGAAGAAAGAACCATACCTCCTATTATATANCCAGATAATCGAGCTATATGATCAAAATCTTTATGAGTAAAAAACCATATTCCCCAAGCAATTCCAATAATAGGTAAGATAAAAGACATATAGCCGAATCCTATTTTAATAAAAAAATAAGCAATCCATAGNCCAAGTATACCTAGGGGGTTTTCTATATTTACATTTGGCGAAATACCGGGATCTTCATTAGAATTGTAACCNAGCAGGCTGATTAATACCAATGATGAAACCGTTACTAATAAAATTCCTAATATTTCTAATTTTCTTTGGTTCATAAAAATTTTTAGTTTTTTAAACTACCTTTCCTATAAAAAGGAGATTTAACTATTTTACATTTTAGCTTTTTACCTCTAACTAACATGTGTAATTCCGTACCTATTTTTGAATAATTTTTTTGCACGTACCCTAAACCGATACCACTATTTAAAGTAGGAGATTGAGTCCCGCTTGTGACTTTACCAACAATTTCACCATTNTATAAAAGTTCATAACCTTTTCTTGGAATACCTCTATCAACCATTTTAATACATACTAAATATCGATCTAATGAATTATTTATTTTTTCAAGAGAATCTTTACCAATAAAGTTGTTTTTTTTATCTAATTTAGTTATCCAGCCTAGTCCCGCTTCTATTGGATTTGTATTATCATCAATATCATTGCCATATAATGCATATTTCATTTCTAGCCGAAGGGTGTCTCTGCAACCAAGTCCAGCAGGATGAATTATATCAGAACCCGCTGTCATAATAAAATCCCAAATATGTACTATGTTTTCGTTATCCGCATATATTTCATAACCCAGTTCTCCAGTATATCCTGTCCTGGAAATTGTAAATGAAAAATTATCAAAATTTGCAATCTCAAATCGATAAAACTTCAACTTATTAATATCAATATCTATTATCCCATTAAGTATTTCACGCGATTTGGGACCTTGAAGTGCAATCAATCCTATTTTTTGACTAAGATCAATTATATTAACATCTTTAGGCTTGTGAGCCATAAGCCAATCAAAGTCTTTAGCTGTATTTGAGCAGTTTACTACTAACATGAAATAATCAGGATATTTATAAATAAGTAGATCGTCAACTATACCACCATCTTCAAAACACATTGCTGAATATTGAACTTGCCATGGCTCTAAAGAACTGATATCATTAATAGTTATAAATTCAAGAAAATCTTCTGCCCCTTTTCCTGAAATAATAATTTCTCCCATGTGACTTACATCAAAAATGCCTGCAGATTCACGTACGGCAAGATGCTCTTTGGTAATGCCAGAATATTGAATGGGCATTTTATAGTCTGCAAAATCAACTAATTTTGCATTTAATTCAATATGCTTTTCATAAAGAGGAGTTTTATTCATTAATCTTCAAAATAAGTTTTCAATTTTTTCAATCCTTCTTCAATATCTTCTGCAGATATGCCAGAATATGCAAACCGTATATAATAATCTACTTCATCTTGTTGAGGTCTGCCAAAATGATCTCGAGTACAAAATGAGACATTAGCATTTTTTAAAGCCCCTAATTGAAGCTTTTCAACAGATTCAAATCCTTTCCTTTTCAGAATCTCATTTACTTTTGGAAATAAATAAAAAGTCGATTCAGGGGTAGAAATTTCTATTCCATCGATCGCGTTAAGTCCAGAAACTGCAACATCTCTACGTTTTTTTAAGCGTCTCAAAATTTCATTCGGACCAGATTGATCACCATTGAGCGCTTCAACCATCGCATCTTGAATAAAATGAGTTGTACAAGATTCAGCATTTACATTTAATTTTGAAATAATTTTTATAATTTTTTCTGGACCAATAGACCCACCTACTCGCCATCCAGTCATGGCATATTTCTTTGAAAACGTGTACAAAACTACAGTTCGGTCTCTCATTCCAGGGATTTCAACAATTGACCTAGATTTACCGTCATATTTTATTTCATAATATGCATCATCCGCTAGTACCCATAGATTATTTTCAATTGCAATCTTAGCAATTTCCTCCATTTCTTCTTTTGAAGATTCTGCAGAAATAGGATTTTGATAGTTATTATATATAAGTGCAACTGTTTTATTTGATATTGAATCTTTTATTTTTTGGATATTGATATCAAATCCATTTTCTGTTTTAATATAATCATAAGGCAAAGCCCGACCGCCTTGGTACTCTATTTGCGATTCATAGATTGGATATCCAGGATTAGGGTATAAAACTTCATCTCCAGGGTTCATTATTGCTGCAATAAATTTTCCAATTGTTGGTTTACCTCCAGGCTGAATTGCTACATTATCTGGACCATATATTACACCTCTTCGAGAACCTACATCATGAGCCAATGCTTCTCTTAATGGTAAAATACCCTCTGAAGGGCAGTATCCTGTCTTCCCTTCTTGAATAGCTCTCATAGTAGCTTCAATAATATTTGAAGGTGTTTTAAAATTTAAATCACCAAGATGAAAAGGATATACTTTATGACCCTTACTTGCCCAATCTTTAGCTTGAGCTGAAACTGCAAAAGCTGTTTCAGTGCCCAAATTTGTTATTTGTTTAGCGTATTTCATAAAAATTAAATCATTTTTGATAGTGCTTTTCGGATTACCTCTTCAATACTACCAGTTAATTCTCCCCTTTTATTTAATTCTGATAAAGTGTTATTTATTTGATTTGTTTTATAGCCAAGTGACTGCAGAGCACTATTTACATCTTTAATTAAAGCATTTTTGGTATCATCGTCTGAAAATCCAAGTTCATTTTTACTTAAACTATTTTCAATAAAATTTTCTCTTAGTTCAACAATAATTCTCTTTGCTGTTTTTGTCCCAATTCCCGGAATAACTGTAAGTGATTTTACATCCCCATCAATAATTTGATTTTTAAATTTATTTGGATCCGTTCCTGAAAGAATATTCATTGCCGATCTCGGCCCTATACCACTGACTGAATTTAAATGAATAAAAAGTGACCTTTCAGATAGATCTTTAAATCCATAAAGAACTAAAAGGTCTTCTTTAACATGTAAATAAGTTAATATCTCAACATCTGTACCATTATCTGGAAGATTTTCGTATGTTGATAGTGAAATATTTATTCGAAATCTAATTCCACTTATATCCAAAACAGCTTCAGCAGGACTCTTAGATAAAAGTTTTCCTGATATGGAATCAATTAAACTCATAAATATTTATTTTGATTTATATGACATAGAGCAACTGCTAATGCATCAGAAACGTCTAATGGCTTAGGTGGCTTATCCATATTCAATATTTGCTGAACCATATACTGTACTTGTTTTTTATCTGCAGCTCCATTACCTGCAACAGATTGCTTTACTTTACGGGGAGCATATGAAGCTGATGGAATCTCCATTGAAGCTGCCGCCAGAAGCAAAACGCCTCTTGCTTGACCCAATAAAAGAGCTGATTTTACATTAATACTATAAAACGTATCTTCAATAGCCATTATAAAGGGATCAAATTTTTCTATCAATTCTTTCATATGGCTATTTAAATATTTTAGTCGATTTGGAAGAGATTCTTGGCTTGGTGGCTTTATCGTTCCGTGAGCAATTAGACGAATTTGATCTTTTTTGTGATCTAAAATTCCAAAGCCAGTAATAGTTAAGCCAGGATCCACACCAATTATTCTTTGTATGTTTGACATAAAGGTAAATAAAAATTCAATTATATTTCAGCATCATCAACCTCAAAATTAGAATAGATATTTTGAATATCATCATGTTCTTCGAGGTGCTCAATTAAATTAATTAATTTCTTTATATCATCACCTTTGACCTTCAACGTATTTTTTGGAACCATCTCTATTTCAGAAGAAATTACATTATAACCTTTTTCAATTAATTTATCAGAAACATCAACTGTATTTGTTGGTTTAGCAGTAATTATAAAAACATTATCAGAAAAAATAAAATCATCAGCTCCAGCTTCCAAAGCTTCCTCAAAAACTTTATTTTCATCATGACCATTTGCTGATATAGTGACTTGACCTAATTTTTCAAACATCCAAGAAACTGATCCATTTTCTCCAAGAGTTCCACCATATTTTGTCATTAAGTGACGTATCTCAGCAACAGTTCTATTTTTATTATCCGTCATTACATCCAATATAATAGCAACTCCGCCTGGACCAAAGGCTTCATATGTTGTTTCTTCATAATCTACCCCTTCCAGTTCGCCAGCACCCTTTTGAACCGCCCGCTTTATAGTATCATTAGGCATATTAGCAGCCTTCGCAGAAGAAATAGCCTGCCTCAATCTCGGATTAGCTTCTGGATCGCTTCCACCACTTTTTGCAGAAACCATTAACTCTTTAATTATTTTGGTAAAGACTTTACCTCTTTTTGCATCTTGGGCAGCTTTTTTGTGTTTGATATTAGCCCATTTGCTATGACCTGCCATAAATTCCTTCGCATGATGATAAGTTGAAATTAAAATTACGACGATAATTCAATCATTCTCAATGGACGTATTAATATAAATGCCTAAAAATAGTTTATTTATCATTGAATTCTAATTCAAACATAAAATTATATATTCTTTTAGCAATAGCAATGTTTGTCTGGGGGATTTCATGGCCAAGCGCAAAAGTTGTAGGAAAGTATGCTGATGCAGAACTGCTTATGATTTGGCGTTTCTTTTTTGGTGCTATAACAATGATACCAATAATGCAGTTATTAAAAATAAAATTATTATGGCCAAAAAAAACATTCAAATATGTTTTGATCGCTTCGATTTGCTTAGTCGGATATAATTACAACTATTTAAAAGGAACACAACTGGGATTAGCTGGGATAGGAGGTGTTATTGTTCCAACACTAAGTCCATTAGTAACTATTGGATTAGCGAGGATAACATTTAAAGAACAAATTAAAAAAAATGAGATTTTAGGCATTATTTTGGGAGTTGTTGGAGGAACTATATTATTAAATATTTGGAATATTAGTTTTCTGGATTTATCAAGATCTGGAAATCTTTATTATATTATTGCAGCAATTGTATGGGCTGGTGCCACTATATGCACTCAAAAAGCAAAATCAGAACTAAATGCAGTCAATTTCAGCATGTGGATTTATATTGTTGCAATTATTTTAGTTACACCCATAACGCCTATGAGCTCACTCTTTGATATAATTAGTTTTGATTGGATTTTTTGGTTGAATTTTTTAGTTATATCATCACTATCATTAGGTTTTGGAACCACTATTTTCTTTTTAGCTACAATGAAGATTGGTTCAAACAAAACATCTTCATTTATGTATCTTGTTCCAGTGAGCGCATTGGCATTTTCAGTTATTTTTTTAGGAGAAGAACTTGCTACAACAACAATATTGGGTGGTGGCCTAGCAGTATTAGGAGTATACTTGGTTAATCAAAAATAACAGAGTTTAATTTATCCAAAAAAAACTGAGGGGGGCGTTTAGGCTTACCCTCCTTGCTTATAAAAGCATGAACAGTATGACCTTTAGCTAAAAGCTTACTGTCTTTTTTTCTAAAGACCTCATATTCTATTTTCAAACGAGCTGATGGAATATTTTTTATTTTAGTAGAAATAATAATTTTATCTTCAAAATGAGCTCCCTCTTTATAATCGCAACTTGCTGAGACAACCGGAATAAAATATCCTTCGTCCTCAATTTTAGTAACAATTAAACCGATACTTGATAGTAATTCAGTACGAGCTTCTTCAAAAAATTCAAAATATCGTGCGTAATAAACAATACCCATTTGATCAATATCTTTATAATAGACTTTTGTGTGATAATCAAATTTTATCATTAAGATTTTGAAAAAATGCCCATTTTATCATATCTATTTATTCTTTTTTCTAANAAATCATCAATTTTACTTTCTTGAATNACCTTAATTTCTTGAANNATTGTATTCTTCANTTTTTCTGCTATTTTTTCAAAATCTCTGTGAGCTCCNCCTAGAGGCTCTTTTATAATTTGATCACAAATACCCATTTTTTTGAGGTCTTCNGGCATAACTTTCATTGCGTCAGCAGCNTCAGGAGCTTTTGCAGCATCACGCCAGAGGATAGATGCGCATCCTTCAGGACTAATNACAGAATACCATGTATTCTCAAGCATTATCATCTTATCACATANNCCAATACCTAATGCTCCACCACTTGCTCCTTCACCAATAACAATTGATATGATTGGNACTTCTAACTTNGACATTTCTANAAGGTTTTTAGCTATTGCCTCACCCTGTCCTCTCTCTTCAGCNCCAAGACCAGGATATGCNCCTGGAGTATCTAGAAGTGTAATTACTGGAAGATTAAACTTTTCAGCTAACTTCATCAATCTTAGTGCCTTACGATATCCTTCTGGACGCATCATCCCAAAATTTCTCAAAAGGTTATCTTTTGTATTNTTACCTTTTTGCTGACCTATGAAAACCANTTTTAAATCTTTAATTCTTCCGANACCNCAAATTACAGCTTTATCATCACCAAAATATCTGTCNCCATGTAATTCAATAAAATCATCTGTNANATAGTTAATNTAGTCTAAAGANAANGGTCTTTGAGGATGTCTTGCCAATTGGACACGATCCCATCTAGAAAGATTAGAAAAAATTTCTTTTATTGTAGATTCTCTAGNTAATTCTAAAGACGACANTTCAGAAGATTTTTTATCTGAACTCTCATCACTTTTTAATTCTAAAATTTTTAAATCAATTTCTTGAATCGGTTTTTCAAACTCTAAATAATAATCTTTCATAATCAAATATAGATGTAATTATTTATTCCAACCAAAAAGTCGCCAAATTCTTAATCTCCAAACCATCCAGATTGCTTCAANCATAATTTTTTTACTCATTTTTGATTGGCCAATAGTCCGATCAATAAAAATGATTGGGTGCTCAACCAATTTAAATCCTTTAATCCAGGCTCTAAAATTCATTTCAATCTGAAATGANTATCCAGAAGATTTTACACTATCTAAATCAATAGATTCTAGAACATTTCGTTTCCACACTTTAAATCCACCAGTTGCATCTTTTAAAGGCATACCCGTAATAATTCTTGAATATAAATTTGCACCATAGCTAAGTATTAATCTCCTAATTGGCCATTTAACTACACTTACACCATCAATATATCTGCTTCCAATGGAAAGATCATAATTTTCCAATAGTTTCTTCATTTTTTCGATTTCTTTTGGATGATGAGACATATCTGCATCCATTTGCGCAATCACTTCAAAATCTCGTTTTAATGCCCATTTGAATCCAAATATATATGCCTTACCTAATCCATCTTTTTTATCTCTTACCTCAAGATGGAGATTAGGNTAAGTTTTTTTTAGCTCTCTAACTATATCAGAAGTNCCATCTGGAGAATTATCATCTACAATAAGCATATGGTGATTACTATTTNGGCCAAAGACTTCATGAATTATTGCTGAAATATTATCTTTTTCGTTGTAAGTNGGTGAAATTATTACTGTTTTCATTNTAATAATTGTTTACGAATTTTATTAAGNCAAGTTTCAACTGATTTAGGCTCAATTTCTAGTNNAGATTCAATTTTTTTTGTTAGCAATCCNCTTTTCATTGGTCNAGGTGCTTGCTGATTCAATNAATCAGTAGATATTGGNGAAATCATTGAGTCATTAAGTTCAAATACCTTAGCTATCAATTGAGNAAATTGGAATCNATTTAAAATATCTTTATCTGCATAATGAAATAGGCCATATTGTTCATGTTCAATTAATAGATTAATTATTTNTGTAATTGAATACGTCCATGTTGGNTTATTCCATTGATCATTAACTACTTTTATTGGTTTTTTTGCAATAAGTGATTCTACAATCCATTTTAAGAAACTCGCTTTAGTTTTTTGTGAATAACTATAAATGACATTNGAACGTANAATTGTTGATTTGGAATGATTATCAATAAGCCAATTTTCAGCGTCAAGCTTTGTTTTACCATAGATAGATATTGGATTAGTTTTATCATCTTCATTATATGGACCATTCATTCCATCAAAAACATAATCTGTAGAAATTTGAATGAAATGACCTGAAAAATTTTTACATAAATTTTTTACACCATTAAAATTGATTTCATATGCTTTTTTTTCTTCAAGCTCACATTTATCAACATCGGTGAATGCTGCCAGATTTATTATTACATCTGGATTATTTTTTTCTAAAAAATTATTGACTGATTGTTGGTCAGTTATATCTAGTNTAATACNATTATTCAAAGGTGCGATACCACTTAAAATTAATTTATAATTATTTTTTAAATANTGAGAGCAAGATTCTCCCAATTGACCATACGCACCTGTAATCAAAATAGATTTCATTCTAATCTAAAGGAATAGTTTCAAAGGTATGTGCTATAATATCAACCTGACGTAAAAGTAAATATTTNTCCCTACCTGGATGAAAAATCATAGAATGAATGAAAAATGTTCTTTCAGTTACTTCATCGTAAAATAGATATGATATAAATGGTCCCCCCTGAGCTTCATCTATACTTTCCCATAATCCAGTAATCTTCCAAGCACCATAATTTTTGAATGTAACGGGTTCAATTTTAAATAAATAATTTGAGTACTGTATATTTTTAAAAAACCTTGAAGGTAAATCCATCACATAAGAATGAACTGAACTTGAATCAGAAAAAACCAAACCATTTTCCCATTTTACCGCAAGCCATCTATAAGGTATATCCCTACCCATCCAGAAAAAATTCCCTTCTGAGCTATCTCTTATAACTGTATATCCCCAGGGAATTTTAAGTTTCCAATTATATTTTTCTAATAAAGATTCTTCTAAATCCTTTTGTCTAGTTGAACCTTCAAAAAGATGAATACTCTGTCTTTTTATTAATAAATCATCATACTGTTTTTTTAGCCATGGACCTTGGTCTTTACTCAGCTCAATTATTTTTTCTTTATTTGGGCCATTAATTATCAAATAGTTTTGATCGCGAGAAAAAACATTTTTTGAAAATATAAGTTGATTGTCACCTTCAATTGATGATTTATACTGCTCATTTGAAAGAATCTTCTTAACTAGCTTTGCTCCTTTATTATTTACATCTTGACCTATCGCAGCTATAATTACATTAACATGTGATTTAATATCATCAAAATTTTCTGGCTCTACCCATTTAANTTTATAATAAGGTTCTGGTTGAGGAGTATAGAGAGTNTCATTAAATATGATNGACAATATTGTTTGGATATCATCTTTATCTTCAAAGGATGATACTAATACCAATTCATTATCTGCTCCATCAGCTCGAGGCTTTGATATTTCACAACCAGATAAAGCAAAGATAAAGAGCANCAAATATCTTGTGATAAATATTTTCATAATTAACTATATTAAAATTAGNCTTTAAAAACTGGAATTATAAACAAAGAACTATAATAGTTCAATATACTTAATCTCAAAGATCAGTCATAAATGATATATGAATTTTCCCTGATGAAAAATCACTGGGGAAACCCATACTAATATCATATGTAATAGAACCATTATATTGACGGATGCCTAAACCATATCCTGGTTTGATATTTGGAATAGGACTAAAAGGAATATCTCCAAATAAAAATAGTTGTGTTCGATCCAAAGATCCTAAAATCCATTCCATAGTTTGTACTAATACCCAATCTGAAGCAAATTGACTATCGTGATACCCTCTTAATAGTTTTGACCCTCCAAATTTTATTTTTTTTGCAGCACTTAACTCACGATCATCAATCCAATTTTTTGCACCCCATAGTGAAAAACGTAAAACGCTATTACTTAATGATTTATATTGATCTATTTGAAAATGTGACTCAAATATATTTGTCTTACCAAAAGAATCATTTTGTTGACCAAAACTAAAATTCCAATTCCAATATTTTCCAGCATAAGGTAGCCAACGATTGTTTCTTCTGTCTCCTTTTAATCCAATAATAATTGAATTAGCACTAAATTTTTGATCTAAGTAAAAATCCCTACTCCTATCAGTTCTTCCACCAAATTTCCATTTCCCAAATGAACCAATAACTGTCAACAATAATGATTTAGACTCTATAAAATAGTTTTTCTCATAAAATTCTTGATCGAAACTAACAATTGAACCAAATGGTAAGTTTAATAAAGCTGGTACTTCAATAGCTATATCGATTAAACGAGATTTTGCATCAGGCTGACGCCAAAATAAATCAATTATATTCCCCTTATTTCGCATATTCTCTAAATGTAAATCAAGTTGTCCAGTAGTGACCCACTCACCTTTATTATCTCTACTTGCACCTAAAATTCCTCCTAAATGGCTTTTAAAAATTGGATTTACATTCATTACAGCTGCTAATTTCCCTTTATCATACTTTGCAAATGATATAGTAGATACATTATTCAAGAAAGGGTAAGCTTCTTCAATAGAGCTTAATTGATTGTAAACTTGATTAACATTTGTTAATCCCTTAATTGATTGAAATAGACGGTTTAAAATATTATGTTCAATAGTTTTGTCAGCAATTAAGTAAATAGAGTCAAGTTCTATAGTGTTAATAACATGTTTATAGCTCCCACCATCTAAAAGATAATAATCGCCCCACTCACCTTTTGATTTAAGTTCAGCATAAAGTTTTGAATCAATCTGCTGCGTATTAACAACTGTAAATAGAGCTATTATAATTAACTTAAAAAGTTGCACGAATTTCTACCTGCATTTTGAAAAAATTAGTATATCGATTGTTATCTAAATAAAATATAGTACCATTTAATGACAGGGATCTCCCCAGTAAAATTGATGCAGATATATTAGATTTTATAGTTCTTTTATCTGCTATTCCATTTAAAGCCTCAGGTGGCATATTTTCAAATCCATCTGCCATATAATAATCAAGATTACCTTCAATACGTCCATCTTTGCCAATAAATCGCAACCAACTAGTTTTCAAACCATATGCGCTAACATTCTTTGAATCAAGATTATTAACAAATACATTATCTTTATAATATACTAGACGATATTCCCACTGGAAATTATCGACCTTATTTTCTTTTAAGCCAAATTCAGATGATAGTCCTGAAATATTACGTTCAAAAATTCTATTCTCTTCTGATGATACCCTAGAATCACGCAGCTCTCCTAGCAATACAAGATATCTAGAACTACTAATCGATATTTGTGATTCACCAACAAACATAGTATTCTCTCTTTTTTCCCATCCCCTTTGGTCCATAGCACTAAAATTTGATCGATTTTCATACCAAAAACGCTGGCGATTTAAATCTCCTTTTTTCCTATGAATAATTTCATGTCTCTGAAAATTTTGATAAAACTGAATATTATTATTTTCTAAAGATTTATTCCAACTATACATTGGGCCATGGAAATCTAAACGGTTAATAAAACGATAAAGATAGTTTTTTAGTTTATTATTTTTCATCTTAGAAAAATCAATTATAAATCGTGTTAAACCATCCATACGAAAGCCTGATTTGTAATTGCCTGTAAATATAGTATGAGCTAGATAACTTCCATTTTGATCTCTAATGTATTCATTTAATATTTCATCATATCTATAATGACCCAAACCAACTCCTACTGAATCATATACAATNGNTCTTGCTTCATGCATTGCGTGCTGTGCATTTAATGCTAAATCTAATTTATAAGGACTTGTCCTGGTTTTATAATTAACCAAAGCNCTTAAGGAATTAAAACTATCTTTNCTTTGATCTTGATTATTTTCTTGAACTCTTTGACGAAAAATCCANTCCTGTCGCCATCCAGATGATTGAACATTTTTTATATCNACTTTTACATACTTTCCAGATTTTGTTTGCTCCAAAATATTGGTGTTTTCTGTTGAGGCCATATAGTCACTTCTGGTTCCTAGGCCTAAAGAATATNGCCAACTATTTCTTGAATAATTCATTCCAAAAAGAATATCATCAAAACTATATCCTTTTTCACGCATTTCATGTGCATAAGTAATAAAAGGATTGATAGAACCTTTCATTAAGAAAATTTGAGCATCTAATTCTCGGAAATCGATTTCTGACCTTACCTGATTAAAACTTATTGATGCAGTTTTAATAGCGTCACCTTGGTAAGTAAGACTTATCAATTGACGATCTCTTCTGTATTCATTCTGCATTAGTTGGAATAATTTGATCTGACTACTTATTTTTTCCCCAATTTTAAGTTGAGAGGTAAAAGAGGTCATAGACTCATCAATATCTTGTTTTGGCTCTATCACATCCCAAGACTCATTGAAATTGACACTTCTATCTCTATTTAAAGATCTAAATCCTTTAGAGTTTTTCCAAAACTCCAATTTATAACCCAGATTTGCCCAGCCTAATTCAAATAAATCCTGATCTAGACCTATTCTAAATGCATTACCATTTGATAGTGCGTTAGAATTATTGGATAATAAATTATTTTTTTTTATTGACACAGCAGTCTCAGCATTAACAGACATACCCTNCCTTANATCAATACTAGAATTAAATTGTAAGAGCTGGTGACCTTCNGGTGCTTNAAGCNATCTNCCGGGGGAATATCTATCAATACTATCTACTTTATTCTCTAGTTCAAGATATTCATAAAATATCCGATTTTTTATAGAAATTTTCCTAATATATGATCCATTCGGATCTGGAGTAAAAGAAATTGTATATCTATTTCCTGATGGAGTTTCAGTTGGATTATAAATAAATATATTGTTAATCAATTCATAATCTCCTAATGAATCCGAATTAATACCCGACTGGTAAATTACATCCTTTGCTTTAAAAGCCTTTTTCTGATCATTTGCTAAAACCGAACCATCTATATTATCTTTCTCGTTCACGTAAGTGAGATTATATTTTATACTATTATTTAAACTCCCATTTATATCTGTTTCAAAATAATTTGATTTATATGTTGATTCACTATATTGATATTCTATATCTATATCTGAATCAAAAAATATTAAATGTTTTGGTGTAAATGTAAGCTCTCCAGAAGTGTAATCGATTGTATAATCGCGATCCTGACCCCTTTTCAACTGCAATCCATTTAGCCATACCACTTCTGATCCAGCTGAAATAATCACATTTCTTATTCCATCTTTCGATGCTAAAAAATATGGACCTTGATGGCCATCTCTACCTTTAATTTCAATTCGATTGTACTTACCCTTACTTTGACCGTATGTTGTCTTGAGGTCAATATTACTTCTATTCAAATTATTTGTTATTCCAACAATGTTCCTATTGCCACTATTATATTTTCCATTCTTATTTGATATTGTTATATCACCTGCTATCAATTCACCTGTTGGGTGTGACACTTTTAAGAAAATTTTATCTAATTCCTCTAAAGAAGCAGTTGTTCCATCAGGTTGAATTGGGATTGATTCATCAGTAACTATACCTGATACAGTAGCTTTATCATTTAATTTACCTGCAATTTGAAATCGCAGGCCCCCATTTAACATCCCTGCGCCCTGACTACTAAATTCTAACCCTCGAAAAAATGTACCTGACGCATTTATTGGATAATGTGAAGTATAAGGAAGATTGTATTTTTTAATTATATCATTTCTAATGGAATCTTTCTCTACAACAATGAGACTATCTAAAACTGGTAAATCATCAATAATAGGTCCAATTTTCTTTTGACTACCACTACTAGTTGAATCTTGTCCAAGCAAGACAGAAAGAATAAGATAAAAGAAAAATACTTTACTTTGAATTGATGATTTCAAAAATGATCAATTCTGATTCAGTTAATACATAAAACAAATTTTGATAAAAAATAGCATCTATTATATTTTGTCCATCTAATTTCAATTCAATTGGATCTTTATCAATAAATTGAAGCATTCCAACTCTATTGATCGTGAACCAGGAATTATTATAATTTATAGCTCTTATAGGATTTTTTATATCTAATGGGAATCTTCGAACTAATTTACCTGAACGTGAAAATAAATAAAGCTCTTTAAGGCAATCAAACAATAAAATAAAATTATCATTCGNACTAAACTTAAAATCAACAATACAATCATTATTTANCCCTGACCTTGTGAGATCAAGGAAAGTATCAAACTGACCAGATAAAGATCTGGTGCGGTAAATATTGTTTGTCTCAAANGAATAAAAATANAAATTTTGTCTTGAATCAATAGTAAAAAAGCTTGGCAATACGGAATNCTCTCCCGTCAAAGGNAAAGATTGAATAAAGTTCAACTGATTATCATATCGTGTGATTTNATTTTCAGNNCCATCTAAAAGATAGATATCTAATTGGTTAGATAAAAAATCAACTGGATCAAACATTCCAGCATAATCAGTACCATATCCACCACTTAACTTAATAGAATCTGACGACCATAATCCTAGCTGTCGACTATCAATATCTAAAAAAATTATTCCATTTACTGTATTAACAAAACGATCTGGTTGAAAGTTTGGACCAATTATATTTTGGCTAATATTTATCCTATCTACTTCTATTATAGTTTGGGATTGAACCAAACTAAATAATAAAAAATAAAGGAAAAATTGTTTATGATTCAGATTTGGAATCCTGAGGTTGCTTAACAGGATTTAGCAAAAACCAAGTCCCAATAGAAATCATTAAAAGAGATATCAGCTGGGCACCTGACATACCAATAAAATATTTTTCATTTACTCTTAAAAATTCAACTATAAAACGTTCTAAACCAGCTAAGATCAAATATGTAAAAAATAAACTTCCAACTGTCGAAACNGAAATTCTTTTTTGATATAAGTAGTAAAAAATCAAACCACCAATAATTGCTTCATAAATTGGAGTAGGGTGGACTGATAAAACGCCTGGCTCAAAATCACTTAAGTTGACCCAAGGATAATAAGTTTGAAAAACACTATAGGTTGATGGAGGCAATCCATTTGGGAATTCTATACCCCATGGTAAATGAGTTGGNAATCCGTAGTCATCACCTACTAGCAAGCATCCAATTCTTCCAATAGCATAACCAAGAATTAATAGTGGTGCAACAATATCTGCAAACGTAATCCAAGAAAGATTGTTTTTTTTAATTACAAGAGTAACNCCCAGTGTACCACCCATTAATCCACCAAGAAATACTAATCCAGCGCCAGAAAAAATCATACCTACTGGATCAGCTATGACCCTATTAAAGTTTTCAAAAAGATAATATATTTTTGATCCAAGAATGCCGCCTACTGCAGCTGCAAAAACAATATCACCAGATAAATTTGAATCATAACCCAATCTTTTTAAATCTTTATTTAGAAAAAAATAACAAGTATAAAATGCCATCATTAACATAAAACCATATGAATTAATAACTGGGTTAAACTGAAACCCAAAAATATTTATATTTCCAAAGTCATAAATAACGGGATACATTTATAATTCTCCTCCACAATTAGAACAAAATTTATCTTTTAACTGCACTGGACTACCACATTGAGTACAAAATTTTCCTTTTTTTTGATTAGATACCTTTNAGGGCATTGATTTTTCATTCTTCAATTCTCGAGAATATATCCAACCTACAATCGTAGCAATTACACTTAGCAGTAATAAAGGCTGCCAATGAGGTAATTTATGTCGAATAGGGGGCAGAATCGAAGAGTTTGATGTAGGCTGAACAGGGAGTAAATCAGTATTTTGATCATCATTAGATAAAATAGTTTGCAACTTATTAATAGAGATATCTCCAGATGGGTTTCTATACTCAAATGAAATTNATTTATTTGTATTCGCCAAAAAATTATTCAAATGAATCCTTTTAAAATTGATGCCATGTTGATCTTTAAAAGGTTCTATATCTTTTTCAGAAAAAACAAAGTCTTCTGCTACTAATGGTTCCTGTAAAATTATGTGAGCATCATCAATGGGATGATTTAATTCTAATTCAAATGAACCAAATCGNTTATCATTNTTTTTCACTAAATCATAAAAAATAAATAATCTGAACTTAGCGTCATTAATATTAACATTAATAAACGATCGATTATCCTCTTTTAAAATTTTCAAATTTTTTACATCTGGGTCAGAAAACGAATCGCCACTTACAAAAAAAATACTATCAGAATTATCTGGAACACTCATTTTGAAACCCAATGGTAAATTTTCCTGCTTGATCTCAGCTTCAAGTTCGGCCATTATTCCTTCAAAATAATACTCAGGATAAATTATAACATTAAAAGAATTAAATGGTTTGCTTTGAGCNCTTAATGCACTTAAGGTTATTATAAAAAATACATACTGTTTCATTATATATTTATTCCCATTGGTTGAGAGAGGAAATTTACTGAATATCTAAATTAATAATTAGGATGAAGTAGTGAATTTTGTTAAAACAAAAAGATCATATATTGTATGTGTGTATGCCGCAACACCAAAACCTCGAAAAACATAAACGCTACCCAAAAAAACTCCAGCAAATAAACGAACAAAAAATAAATTAATTTGCGGAGGATCTCCATATGGTCCCATAAAATGGAATGCTGAAAAAAGAATTGCAGATAAAATTATAGCTCCAGTTTTTTTTGAAAAATCACTCCATTGAAATATGAAACCTAGAGTATAAGTTAATCCAGTGATTAATATAACACGAAAAACAAACTCCTCATAAATACCTGCTCCAATAGCAAGTACGAATCGTTGAATTAAGATTCCATCCTTACCTAGCATTAATAGATTAGGCATCCAAATCATACAAATAGTTAATATAATTGCCCAGCCAATACTTTCGAATAACATCGTTAGCAAGTACTCACCTTTTATCGAAGAAGTCATAAGTGATTTTTTCTGTCTTAAAAATGCTATAATAAATCCAAAAAGAAAAGTTCCACTAAATCCATAGGCACCATAAATACCAAAAACTTCCATTATTTGACGCATTAATACATCTGCGCCATTTCTGAGCAAAGGTAAATCGCTAGCTGAAATAGTAAAAACACCTAATTCATAGATAAGAAAAAGTGGCATTGTAAAAATAAAACTGTATAATGGTGTATGCGTCTGCTTCCAGTAATTTGACTCTATCATTGATTATTCAGAATCAATTTGAAGAACAGCTAACAGCGCCTCCTGTGGAATCTCAACTTTTCCAATTGATTTCATCCTTTTTTTACCTTGTTTTTGTTTTTCCCATAGTTTACGTTTACGAGTAATATCTCCTCCATAGCATTTTGCTGTTACATTTTTCTTGAGTGCCTTTACCGTAGATCTCGAAATGACTTTATTACCCAAGGCAGCTTGTATAGGCACATCAAACATTTGTCTAGGTATTAACTCTTTTAATTTTGAGCATAAAGCAACTCCCCTATGATATGCATCAGATGAATGAGTAATTATTGATAAAGCATCAACAGGATCATTATTTATTAATATATCAAGTTTTTTTAGATCTCCAATAACGAAGTCATTTAAGTGATAATCTAAAGAAGCATATCCTTTAGTAGTTGATTTCAACTTATCATAAAAATCAAAAATAATTTCGCCAAGCGGCAAATCATAATATAACTGTGCTTTATCAGCGGTGAGATAATTTGTATTTTTGTAAATACCTCTTTTATTCTGACATAAGGTCATAATCCCTCCAATAAATTCTTTAGGAGTTATGATCTCTGCAGAAACATGGGGTTCTAAAATAGTTTGAATATCACCTGAAGGAGGCATTTTTGCTGGCGTATCTACATCAAAAATTTCTCCACTTCGTAATTCGACTTTATATCTTACATTTGGTGGTGTTGTAACTAAGTCGAGTGAGAATTCTCGTTCTAATCTTTCTTGAATAATTTCCATATGAAGAAGCCCTAAAAAACCGCAACGAAAACCAAAACCTAAAGCCTCACTGGCTTCAGGCTCAAATAGTAATGATGCATCATTTAATTTTAATTTTTCGAGAGCCGTCCTTAGTTGATCATAATCATCTGCATCAGAAGGATATAGGCCTGAAAAAACCATAGGTTTAATTTCTTTGAAACCAGGAAGAGGTTCGGAAGCAACATTATTTGAAGTTGTTATTGTATCTCCAGGCAATATATGTGAAACATCACGAATACTTCCTAATAAATATCCGACATCGCCAGCTCTAATTTCATTGGTTGGAACTTGTTTTAAGACAAAATGACCTACCTCTGATATATCATATTTCTGATTATGGGCAAAAAATTGAGCAGTGTCCCCAGATTTAATTACTCCATCAAAAACTCTAACATACGGAATAGCTCCTTTATAATTATCATGAAGTGAATCAAATACCATTGCTCGCACTGGTTTTTCAGATCTATCTTCTGGAGCAGGAATCTTTTCTATAATTGCATCAAAGATATCTTGTATTCCTAATCCACTCTTAGCGCTTGAACAAATAATTTCATCTTCATTACAACCGATTAATTCTATTAATTGACCTTTAACTTCATCAATACGGGCACTTTTTAAATCAACTTTGTTAATTATAGGAATAATTGCTAAATCATTATCTATAGCTAAATATAAATTACTTACCGTTTGTGCCTCGACTCCCTGAGCTGCATCTACTAATAATAAAACTCCCTCACAAGCAGCTAAAGATCTTGATACTTCATATGTGAAATCAACATGGCCAGGAGTATCAATTAGATTAAAAATATAATTTTTTTTATCTGAATGAACATAATTCATCTGAATGGGATGACTTTTAATTGTAATCCCTCGTTCTCGTTCAAGATCCATACTATCTAGAACTTGGGCTTTCATATCTTTTTTTGCTAAAGTCTTTGTTTCTTCAAGAAGTCGATCAGCTAATGTTGATTTTCCATGATCAATATGGGCTATAATACAAAAATTTCGTATATGAGATGTGCTCATGCAGTATAATTAATTTTTTCTATTAATAAACAATTATTTAAAATAACGAATGAGTGTACAAAAAATGTACTTATTTAAAACAATCTTATTTATGCTTCACCATCGAATTTAACCGAAACTAATTTAGATACACCCTTTTGTTCCATAGTTACTCCATATAAATAATCTGCAATTTCCATAGTTAGTTTGTTATGAGTTACAACAATGAATTGCGTATCATCAGAGAATTTATTTAATACTCTTTTAAACTTTTGAATATTTACATCATCTAAAGGAGCATCTACTTCATCTAAAATACAATATGGACTTGGCTTATATTGATAAATAGCAAAAAGTAGTGCTATGGCAGTTAGAGATTTTTCACCTGCAGAAAGCATCCGCAAACTTTGATTTTTCTTGCCAGGGGGTTGAGCATGTATTGTAATATCTGATTCAAGTGGATCAGGATCGCCAACTAATGTCAATGATGCTATTCCACCTTCAAAAAATATTTCAAAAAGCTTAGCAAAGTTAATTTTGATTTTATCAAAAGTTTCCTGAAACTTTGCTCGGGCAACTTTATCAATTTTTTGGATAGTCTCTCTTAGGTTTTCTTCTGAAGAAATAAGGTCATCCCGCTGNTCAATNAGTGTCTCAAGNCGATATTTTTCTTNTTCAAACTCNTGTTTAACANCCATATTTATTGGACCAATGATTTCNATACTCCGTTGTATTCTTTCTATTCTTAGTTCTAAATCATCAATATCTTCATCTACAATTAAATCTTTAGGTATATCAGTTTGATATCTATCCTGAATTCGCTCATCAATTATATTAATTTTCTGTTCTAATTCTGCAATCTTTAGTTCATTTATTTTCATTTCCTCAATTATTGATTCACGAGCTTCATGTTCAGTTCTAATCTTCGATTGAATTTCTTGAATTAAATCATAGGTGCTATTTAAGGTTTCTTTTTTTAACGCAAGTAAAGAGTTATTTTTTGTTATTTGAGCTGAAATAGTTTTTAATTCTTTTTCACTATTTTGAATTTTATTTTTTAATTGGGCTCTAAACTTATTTTGATCACTAAAATCAATTTCAATTTGTTTTTCACGCTCAATTAATTCTTGAATTGTTTCTTTAGCTACCTGTNTTTGAAGATTAATGGTATCACGTTGATTNTCTAAGTTTAGTAGTTCTATACGTAACTTTTGAACAGTATGTTGAAAATCATCTCTTTCAGATTGGATATTTGATAGTAATTTTGAAGCCTTCTCTATATCNTTCTTTAATTTTAAAATTTTAGCTTCAGATTTATCTAATTTTGGCTTCAGCTTTTTAGCTGAACTCTTAAGATTATTTAATTCTTTTTTTGTAGAATCTGACTCTTTATACAAATCAATCATTAATTTAGATGATTGAGATTGCATATAGTGATTTTTTACTAGACTAGATTCAACTTCGCTAAGTGTTTCTCNAGTTTTTTCTAAAGAATTTTNAAATTTTTCTAATTCTTGATTATTATTTTTTATAATGATTTTTTCTAAANCAATTTTTTTATTANAATNCTCAATTCTNTCTGAAACANATTTAATATCTTCTTTCAAGGATTCAATTTTCTGTTTACTGCCTAGAACATTACCATCTACAGAATCGCTATTAACTTTCAATAGAAGATTTTNACCAGAAAANGANCCTTTTAAGTCAACNACATCCCATCCAGAAAGATCATGTAGTTTCATGGCCTCATCAATATCTTCTACTATTAAAAGATTGCCGACAAGAAGTTCAGCTAATGGATTGTATTTCTGTTCTACTCCACTCAGTTTAATGCCGGTACCCAAAATACCNTTGCCCTTAGGAATAGTTTTTTTCTTTTGAATTAATTTACTTACTTCCTTAAGCGGCAAAACAGATAAAGACCCCGCCTTTGATAACTTAGCTGAAAAAATAATTTTTAAAGCAGATTTCTTATCTTTTGCTATTNCGCAATGAATCCAATCTCCCAAAGCGCTTTCAAAAGGTAATTTATATTTATGATCTATTTGAAAAAGCTCTCCGACGGTACCTATAACGTCTGGAAAATCTTTTGGTGAATTAAGGATATTACGTACACCCTCAGGATAGCCTTCTTTTTTCTCAACCAATAAATTATAAAAAGAAAGTTGTCTTTGCAAAAATTCTAATTTCCCCTGATTGGTATGGAGGCCTAACGAAAGTTTGTTTAATTTTTGATCACTATCCTTCAATAATTTCTNAATAGTTAATAATTTTAAATTATCTTTTTTAAAAACTTTATTTAATTGTATTTTTTTCTGATCTAATTTTTTTTGTTCTTGCGCTTCAGTCTTCTGATCTAATGCAGTTGTCCTAATCTTGGCTTTTAATTGATCAATTAAATTCTTTTTTTCATCAACTAGAGAAATAGTTTTGACTAACAAGGATTTATCCGCAGAAATTTCTCTTTCAGCATCCCACCTGCTATTTTGAATCAAATCTAATGTTTTTTGAGAATCCTCATATTTCTTTTGGACATGATCAAAATCTGCTTTTTTTAAGCTATATTTTTTTAACTGCTTATCTAATTCTGGAGTTAATGATAAAATTTCATTAGAGTAAGTTNTAATTTCATTATTTAATAATATTTTTTTGTCCTCATTAACTAGAGATTCTTTATTTAATCGTTGAATATTAGCATCAGCCGATCTATCCTTTTCCGTACAAACAATTACATTATTTTGAATTGATTCACGTTTTGTTTCTAAAGAACTAAGGGAATTTTGATGCTCACTTAATTCAGACTGNTGTTGAGTATAAAGTTTTTTTAATTTGTTCAATTCTTTATCATGAGCTGAAGTATCTGTAGCTGCCTCTTCTTTCAAATCTTTATAATCGGCCAATTTTTTTCGAAGCGGTAGAATTTCATTTTCAAATTCATGAATTTTAATNTGAGCTAGTGATAATTCTTTTTCCTTTAACTCTATTGAAAGTTTTTCATGCCTTTTAAAACGTTTTAATTGAAGTTTAAGATTATGAACCTTTTGCTCTACTTCTTGTACAATATCACTAATTCTTTCCAAATCTAGTTGAACTGCATCAAACTTTCTTAATGCAGACTTACGTTGCTGTTTATATTTATTTATACCCGCAGCTTCTTCAAACATGCGTTTCCTGTCATCAGCAGTTTCTGATAGAATTTGTTCAATCATTTTTAGTTCTATTACAGAATAAGCATCGGAACCCATTCCTGTATCAACAAAAAGATCATGAATGTCCTTTAATCGACAAGGAGTACGATTGATATAATACTCAGATTCTCCATCTCTAAATAATCTACGTCCAATCTCTATATCATTATACTCTAATGGAAGTTTACCCTGATTGTTATGTACTGTTAAAAAGGCCTCGCAAACAGAAAGTGGCTTTAGTCCATCAGCACCATTAAATATTACATCACCCATTTTTCCTGAGCGTAAAACAGAGTATTTTTGTTCACCTAAAACCCAGCGGATTGCATCAACAATATTTGTCTTACCGCAACCATTAGGGCCTACTATTACAGTAACCCCTTCGCCAAATTTTAACTTTTCTTTTTTAGCAAAGGATTTAAATCCATGAAGGTTAAGTTCTGAGATATACATTTACGAGGTTAAATTGTTTAAATAATCTAATAATTTTAATAGCCTGAAACTATAACGATGATGATGATGGGAAAATTATTTTTTTAAAATTCTAACCTGGTGGCCAATCCATTTGACGCCCACCAATTAGATGCATATGAATATGAAANACCGTTTGTCCACCATCATTATTCGTATTGATAACTGTTCGATAACCAGATAATTCAATTTTTTCAGATTTTGCAATTTTTTTAGCACAAAAAAGCATTTCACCAGCTAATAATCTATCTTCATCTTCCATTTCATTTAGTGATGAAATATGTTTTTTGGGAATAATAAGAATATGAGTTGGTGATACAGGAGCTATATCTCTAAAGGCAATTAATAATTCACTTTCAAAAATTTTATCACAAGGAATATCGCCAAATACTATTTTACAAAAAAGGCAATCATTCATCTTAATTTTCCATAATTTGATTTACATTAGCAATAGATACAATGGCTGCGGATTCACTTCTAAGTCTTCTTGAACTAAGATTCACTGATTGAATTTTTGTTTTTTTAAATAGATCAAGCTCTCTCTCAGAAAAATCACCTTCAGGACCAATAATGATATTTATTGAATTTTGTTTTTTTTCAATTATCCTTAGCATTGAATCCTTGGAATTATAATGACATAGAATTGAAAATTCACCAGTATGTGCATTTAACCAATCCTGAAGACCGGTAATTTCATGTAAAGTTGGGAAAAAACTACGCCCAGCTTGTTTAGCAGCAGAAATAATAATTTTTTCCCCCCTATCTTGGTTTAATTTAGTTTTAACACAATTATCCAATGCAAGAGGTTGAATAGATTTGACTCCTAATTCTGTAGCTTTTTCTAATAATAAATCCATCCGTTTTCCTTTAATCAATCCTATAATAAGATTAATATTGTAATTAGGTTCTCCATAATCATTAAATGAATTAATTATATCGCCTGAGATACATTCATCATTGATTGAACAAATCAAACCTTTATATGCTATACCTAAACCATCAAGGAGCCATATTTCATCACCAATATTTCCCCGTAATGATTTTAAAAAATGATTGGATTCTGCTTTATTAAGAGAGAAATAGTTTTGGTTTATTTTATCTGGATTAACCCTAAAATAATTTTCTTCCATTATTTTCGACGACTATTACCAAAAGTAAATGTTACATTTATTGTAGTTCCATCGTAACTACGTCGCCCATCAATTGATTGACCAAATGGTAAAAATTCGTATCCAATTGATGGAGAGATGACTGCGCCACTCATTTGTAAAAATGCTGCACCCATAACAATTTGACCACCATAAGAAGTATGACTTGGAGCACCTTTCCATCTATCTGCAAAACGACGAGCATCTCCATCTCCATCAATAGCAAAATTTGGACCAAGTTTTAATTCGATAAAAGGTGAAAAGTTATTTGCGATTTTTCCCTCAAAAGGCAAATATCTGATTTTAGCATAAATAGGAAACATAATTAATGCTTTATCACCTACGTTAAATGAATTACCTGTATATGGATTATAAACTGGAAGCTCTTCTTCATTCTTAATATCAATGAACCTTATTTCAAATCCATAATACTTATCATCATCTAATTGCCATTCTCCAGAGAAATGAAAACCTGATCCCCATGTACCTGTACCAAAACCAAGGCCTCGTTTAAACTGGGAATGGATTGGAGAAAATAAATTTAATAAAAATAAAATAGTAATTAACTTTTTCATTATAAAATATAATCCTTTCTTCTAATACTATCTATTTTTTGCCAAGTTTTATTATTAGATACTAATCTTTTAACAACATTATCATTTAATATAGATTTTTCAAAAATTTCATCTACATCAGACAGTTCAAAATTTGTGTACCATACACCTAAAGGATAAATAACGATTGCAGGTCCCATCTCGCAAACATCAAGGCAACCGCTTTTATTTGCACGTACTTTACCTTTTAATTNATATTTATTAATTAATTCTACAAAACGCATCCTAATTTCTTTACCACCTACACTACTACAATCACCTTTAGTACTAGACTCAGCTCTTTCATTTATACAAATGAATATATGTTTATTATATTTCAAAATTCGATTTTTGGATTAGGAACTTTCTTTTGAAAAAAATATTTTATCTAAACTGTATTTACCTGGTCCCAGTAAAAATATAGCTAGAAAAATAGAAAAATAGAGCCATGCCTTTTCAGGGCTACCTGTTGTAGTAATATGTTTTAATGCAGCTATGAGCATGGTAAACAAAGCCAAAAAAGATGCTGGTCTAGAAAATAAACCCACTAAAATTAATATGGCACATATAGACTCAGAAAAAGCTGCAATAAATCCAAAAAGTGGATTTGCAAAATCTAATAATCCACCAAAATATTTTGTAAAAGCATCTCCAAGATTTTCCCATTTAGAAGGATTAGTAATTTTACTCCAGCCATGATCTACAATAAAGTAATATGCAGGAAGGATTCTTAATGCAAGTAATCCCAAATCATTTGAGTTAGGATTTTTTTCAAGATAACTAACTATATTTTTCATGATTTATTTTCCTTATCTATATCTTCATAATCTGCATCAGTAATATCAAGATTCTTATACTCTTCTTTTTCTTTTCTTCTATTAATACCAAAATTTGATAGAAATTTGGTATCTTTAAATAAGTAGTAAGCCAAATAACCAATTGCAAAGTATATTATTATCTTTACCAAAAAACTATAGACCAGAAATCGGATTAAAAAATTTGGTGCCAGTAACAGGTTTTCTGATATAATTAATCATTTCTTCAAGATCTTCATTGTTATTGACAAAATCAATATTATTTGTATTGATTATAACTAATGGCGTATCCTGATATCGAAAGAAATATTCATTATACACTTGATTAAGTGCATCAAGATAATCTTCAGAAAGATTCTTTTCAAATTCTCTCCCTCTAGTAGAAATATTTTTCATTAATGTTTCAGTATCTGCTTGTAAAAAAATAACTAAATCAGGATGAATAACATTTTTTTCCATCATGTTTGCTACTGTATCATAAAGAGACATTTCTTTTTCGCTAAGATTCAAAGAAGCAAATAGTCGGTCTTTTACAAACATATAATCTGTAATAACGAGGTTTTGAAACATATCAATTTGTCGTAGTTCCTGTTGCTGTTGATATCTTTGGAGTAAAAACCATAATTGTGTTTGGAAAGCATGCCTTTCAGGATCGTCATAAAAATCGGACAAGAATGGATTATCCTCAAAACTTTCTAAGACTAACTTTGCTCCCAGCTTTTCACATAATAAGTTAGCAAGACTCGTTTTACCTACTCCAATCGTACCTTCTATTGCGACATAATACAAATTTCTCATGCTGTTTTTTCCAGTTTATAATTCATTACATTTGAAGTGTCGGGGCAAATTTTTAATAGCTCCGAAACAGTACGTCCAAAATCTTGAACCATAAAGTCCGGAGTAATTTCATTCCATGGAACAAGCACAAACTTACGAGTAATTAAGTCAGGATGGGGAATCTTTAAATGATCTAAATCAATTGATTTTGTTTCATAAGCCAAAATGTCTAAATCAATTACTCTTGGATCATTTTTTTTATGATCGGTTGATCGACCCAACATTAATTCAACACCTTGACAAACCTGAAGCATAACCTCAGGGTCTAAAGTAGATTTTAATTCAACAACTGTATTTAAAAATTTGGGCTGCTGAAGATTATACAATGGATCTGATTCATATATTGAGGCTGTACGCACAACTTTAATATCATCACGTACATCAAGCGCTGCAATTGCTGAAAAAATATTTGTCTCTCTGTCTCCAATATTTGAACCAATTCCAAGATAAATTAATTCAAACATAATCTTCTTTTTTTCGTTCTAATTCAACTTCTACAGTATCTAAGACTCCTTTAACAGGAGCATGAGGCTTACGAACACGGACTAAAAGTGAATTAATTGGAAAATTTTGTAGTATATCGCTAGCTATAGAATTTGCCAATGCTTCAATAAGATAAAATTTATCTTTTTTAATACATGAGTCTACAGTCTTGTAAATTTTTTCATAATCAACTGTATCATTTAAATTATCTGAATCACATGATTTTTTCAATGGAAGTTGCATCTCTAAGTCAACTTCAAAACGGCCTCCTAAATGCTTTTCAGATTCACTTACTCCATGGAATCCATAAAACTGCATATTTTTTAAACGAATGATGTCCATACAAGAAAGAATTTACTTGGTGAGATCTCCTTGAGTCAAGTTGATGGAATTGATTGTATCTTAATTTTTTAAATTTAATGAAATACTGAAACCATTATAAGTATTATCAGGAAGTCTAGTTGGTAATTTATATTTAGAATTAGTCAATATATTAAATACATCAGGATCACCTTTTTTAATTTTTTCTAATGAATTTAATTTCCATTCATGTTTTATTTCTTCAAATCTTCCCGGATATGCTTGTGCTCCTAAAATACTAGTTAAAGCCCAATACGTATACTCAGTGACCATACATCCATAATCACAGGTTTTATCATCATAAGAATACCATGCGTCTTCAGGGTATTTTGATGGTGGAGTTTTAAAATATCCCCCCCTAGCTTTATTCATAGCAATTCCAACTTCTGAGTCTTTATTTTCCCCAAAAACATTTGGATATACTTTTGCATATCCCTCATGAGTAATCAAGTGAAGNACCTCTTCTAATGATGCATCAAATCGAAAATTATTAGTATTTTTATTAAAAGAGGGGATTGTTTCATCATCCCATAGACCTTGGATATGATCATGATCTGGAATTTTATAATTTGAAGTTTCAGCTTCTAATTCAGTTTCAAACATAATTAATGTCGCATTAACAGAAGTCAATTTATCTATGATAGCTTGATTATCAACTTTCCCATCTTCATCATTATCCAAATACTGAGCCATAATCTTTGCTGCATGAATTATTTTGTCATCTTTTACCTTTTCAGATGCTAAAATAGTTATTCCAAAAACACTAACTTTCTTTGGAAATTCTCTAAAACTGGTTGAACTTTGTTTTTCTTTACAACTAGATAGTAAAAAGAGAAAAAATAAAAAAATAAAAATTGATTTAGATATATATACACTCAAAACTTTGATTACATAAATAATTATTTATTTTAAAATAAAATTTCAAATATTTTTATCCAAAACAAATTAAAATTTTATATAAAAAAAACCCGCTATACAAAATAGCGGGTTTTCTATAAGATAATTCNTCGANAATTACATCATTCCACCCATGCCACCCATTCCTGGATCCATTGGAGGCATTGGAGGTCCTTCCTTTTCAGGAATCTCCGTAACAGCTGCTTCTGTAGTTAAAACCATACCAGCAATTGAAGTAGCGTTTTGAACAGCAACACGAGCAACTTTAGTNGGATCAATAATACCTGCTTTAAACATACTGACATATTCACCAGTACGTGCATCATACCCGTAATCTCCTTTACCATCTCTGATTGCTTGCGCAACAATTGATGGCTCAACCCCAGCGTTATCACAGATTTGTCTTAATGGAGATTCTAAAGCNCGACGCATGATATCAACGCCAACTGCTTCTTCNTCATCAACTTTTACTTTATCTAACGCAGACACTGAACGAAGTAGAGCAACACCACCACCAGGAATAATTCCTTCTTCTACTGCAGCTCTTGTCGCATGTAAAGCATCTTCAACGCGCGCCTTCTTCTCTTTCATTTCNACTTCAGTAGCTGCACCAACATTAATAACAGCAACACCGCCGGAAAGCTTTGCTAATCGNTCTTGTAGTTTTTCCTTATCATAATCAGATGATGTTTTTTCAATCTGAACTTTAATCTCATTAATGCGTGCTTTAATACTATCNTTTGCTCCGCTTCCACCAACAATAGTTGAGTTATCTTTATCTGAAACCACACGTTTAGAAGTACCTAGATATTCTAAAGTTGCATTTTCTAATTTATATCCTGCGTCTTCAGAAATAACTGTCGCACCAGTTAAAACTGCAATATCCTCAAGCATTGCTTTTCTACGATCACCAAAACCAGGCGCCTTCACAGCTAANACTTTAAATGTTCCACGAAGTTTATTAACAACTAGCGTTGCTAAAGCTTCACCTTCAACATCTTCAGCAATGATCATTACAGGCTTACCTGTTTGAACAACTTTTTCTAGNAGAGGAAGTAAATCTTTCATATTTGAGATCTTTTTATCATAAATCAATAGATATGGATCTTCNAATTCTGCTTCCATATTATCAGAATTGGTAACAAAATAAGGCGATAGATATCCTCTATCAAATTGCATACCTTCAACAGTTTCTAAAAATGTTTCAGCTGTTTTTGATTCTTCAACAGTAATAACNCCATCTTTTCCTACTTTATCCATAGCTTCAGAGATTTTTTCTCCAATTTCACGGTCATTATTAGCTGANATAGAACCAACGTTAGCAATCTGTTCAGCATCAGGAAGATCTTTACTCTGTGATTGGAGTGCATCAACCACAGCAGTAGCTGCAGCATCAATACCACGTTTAATTGACATTGGGTTAGCGCCTGCAGTCACATTTTTTAANCCTTCAGCTACTAGAGCCTGAGCTAAAACTGTTGCAGTNGTTGTACCATCACCAGCAACATCTGATGTTTTAGAAGCTACTTCTTTAACCATTTGAGCTCCAACATCTTCTAATTTATCTTCTAATTCNATTTCTTTGGCAACAGTAACACCATCTTTTGTAACTGTCGGTGCGCCAAATTTCTTTTCTATAACAACATTACGACCTTTTGGNCCAAGCGTAACTTTTACNGCATCAGCAAGTTTATCTACGCCTGCCTTAAGGGCATTACGTGCTTCGATATCATATGAAATTTCTTTAGCCATTATATTTTACTCCTTAAAGCACAGCGAGAATATCACTCTCGCGCATAATTAAATAATCAGTACCTTCAAATGAGAATTCGGTACCACTATATTTTCCATAAAGTATCCTATCTCCTTTTTTAACTTCCATTGCCACAGTTTTTCCAGAATCTGATACTTTACCTGGACCAGCAGCAACAATTGTACCTTGTTGTGGTTTTTCCTGAGCAGTATCTGGTAAAATGATACCTCCTGAGGACATATCTTCNGCTGGGGCAGGCTCTACAACAACACGATCTGACAAAGGTTTTACTTTGAGNGCCATTTTGTATTCTCCTGTTCTAATTTATCTTAGTTTTTGTATTTAAATTTTAATGCGTTATACGCAGCGCGGAATTTATAAGTAAAGATATNCAAATTCAATAATTATTAGCAGTCTTTTGTTTTGAGTGCTAATTTATTTTTATATTAGGGTTTTTTATTCCCCAGTACTTCCAAATCCACCTTCACCTCGTGTACTTTCACTAAGTTTATCAACTAAAGTAAAATGTATAGGCGAACCATCCATTGCTACTAATTGAAAAAGTCTCTGGCCTGGCTTAATNGTGTAAGGTTGTTTTTTGATATTATCGACAACAGCCATAATCTCCCCCCTATAACCGCCATCTATAAGTCCTATAGAATTACATAATCTTAACGGTGTCTTAGCAATACTAGATCTTGGCATGAGAAGATAAGGACGTCCATCCGAGGTTTCGCAGGCNATCTGAAGATGAATCAATGATGTTTCATCGGGATCAATAGTTTGTTCATTAATAACATATACATCTAGTCCTGCATCGCCATCATGGAAATGACCATGATTATCGTATAACTGCTTTACCTCAGCATTAAATGGTCTAATATTTAAATCCATTTACAAACCTCATTTATTTAAAAGAATTCATAATTATTTAACTAGATAACTATGCAGCNCGAATCTTCATTATTAAGATTATCCATCCANCAATAAATGATACCCCCCCTATAGGGGTTAATGCACCAAACAAGCGAATATCTGTTAANACTAATAAATAAAGACTNCCTGAAAAAATAATAATTCCAAAAGTTAATAANACTGCAGGCAAATGAATTANATTTTCATCATAATGAAAACCTAATATACCCAAAGAAATAATACCTAAGGCATGATACATTTGATAACGCACACCTGTTTCAAAAGTATTAAGATATTCTGTAGGCAATCTACTTTTTAATAAATGTGCACCAAAAGCACCAAAGAGTACAGCAACTGCCGCTAAAAAGGCNCCAATTATAATCCAATTCTTCATANTCACTCATTCTTATTTATTATTGTNCGAATTGGAAATGGGATTTCNATTTTTTCTAATCTATAACGCTTATGCAATCTTTGGACAAATTCATCAATAATAGGATGTTGATCTCCATATTTTTCACCACTAAAATATACTTTTAAATCTATACTTGATGGTCCAAACTGAAAACAACGAACAACTGGAGANGAGTCTTTTTTAGCNCCTTCAACATCTTTAATAACACTNTTTGCNACTTCTTCAGTAACTCNGACTACATGATCTAAGTCACTATCGTATGATACACCTACTGGNACTCGAATTGAAAAACTTGGATCACCTTTATCNTAATTTTTTACTATNGCGGCAGAAATTTTTGCATTTGGAACCGTTACCACATTATTTGTTCGCTCCATAAGTGTAGTATGTCTCCATGTAATATTTTGAATNTATCCCATATATCCCGTATCTAATTCAACAAAATCACCAGGTTTTACTTTTTGAGAAAGCAAAATATGTAACCCAGCAAAAAAATCAGATAAAGTATCCTTCAAGGCAAGTGAAACAGCTAATCCACCAACACCTAAAGCAGTAAGTAAAGGAGTAATGGAAATACCCAAAGATTGCAATATTACCAATACACCTATCGAAACAATAACTATTCTAGCAAGATTAACAAAAATTGTTGTTGAAGGAAGGTTTGTACCTTGTTTTTCTGCCCAAAAGTTTAGTAACCCGACACCAACCTTTGAAGCAACTAAAGTGATGGATAAAATTAAAATAGAAACAATAATTTTACTTATATATTCATGATAAGATGCATTTATAAAAGCTATATCACTGGAAGCTATATTTAAAGATACTAAAAAGAACCATAGAACAATATGAGACTCAATTGCTTCAAAAATTACATCGTCACCTTTCCACTGAGTGCTTTCTGTAAATTTTTTTAATCTATGATGGATAAATCGTTTAAATACCCAACCTAAAACTATACCTATTGCTATTGCAGAAAGAGGTATCAAATATGCATCAAAGTAATCTAAAATTAAATTTTTCATGTATAAAAACTACATCGTTTATTAATTGTTATTCATTTGTTTCATATGCTATTTCATGCGAAACAATCATTCGTCCATTATCATACAAATTTATTTTAGTTGGATTTCTCTGGTCATCAAACCACCATTCAGTGCCATGTTTTTTAGATCCCTTATAAATACACTCATATTTGATATTACCTGATATAAAATAGTCACTATCTATTCGAGTTCCAGTAATAAATAATTCATTAGTTTCTTCAACTCCATTATAATTCCACTTACGCTCATAAAGAGTCATACCATCATCAACGGTCATTATCCGTTTAAACCTACCATTGTCATGATATTCAAATCTCGCTATTTCACTTCCTTTTCTATAATAGGACTCGCGTTTTAAAACATTTGATAATGAATAAACTTGCATTAATCCATTTAATAGGCCGTCTTTATATGTAAATAAAGAAGCCGGAGATCCATTTGAATACCATCTTTTAATTTGGCCATGCAACTGATTTGATAAGTATGAACCCATTTCTTCGATATTACCGTTAGGTGCCCAACTCTCATAAGCACCCATTTTTTCACCTGAGCTATAAGTAGTTTTTTCTTTTAGCTGTCCGGAAACATAGTATACTGACTCCAAACCATCTAATTTATCTAGTCTAAAGTTTGCAGATCGTGATAAAACTCCATTATTATGATAAATCATCAAGGAACCATTTAGCGAACCATTGGAAAATGTTTTAACTGAATCTATACTTTCATCTTCAGACCACCACTCCCATTTACCTTCACGATAGTCATTAAGATATTCTCCAACAATGGCTTGCTTACTATTTTGATGCCACACTTTATATAAACCATTATAATTCCCCTTAGAAAAAGTAATTAAAGAATCTAGTTTTTTACCTGACCGAAACCATTTCCACTCACCACTCTGAAGATCATTGTCAAAAGCTCCAGATAAAGTCAATTCTCCATTACTCCAAACCTTAAAATCACCAGATTTTATACCTTTATTATAACTAATCAATCTTGATTTTGATTTATTTTCTAATCGCCATGTCCATTTATCATGAGGTATATCATCTAAATATGTACCATTAACTTTAATACCTCCTCCAGGAAAATATTCAGTAAACTTTCCATTAAGTTTTCCATTAAAATATTTTTGGCGAATAACTAATTCTCCATCATTGAAAATTTTACTTGAACCATTTAATAATCCACGATCATAAGAATAAATTGAATCTATAATACCAAGATCATCTCGCCATGTCCATTTTCCAATTTTTTCTCCATAATTATACTTACCCTTAACACTGACTCTTCCATTTCGATGGTATTGAAAAAAATTCCCATGCATTTTTTGATTAGTAAAAGCCACTTCAGAAAGAACATTGCCATC